>JAXFXP010000113.1:0-4555 GCA_034091595.1 Porphyromonas sp. | reverse complement strand
GCTTAGGGGCGAATGCTGGGAATATTGCTCTTGATGAGGGGGTAAGCGTTACCCTAGCTCAGAATAAGGGTGAGCAGCGTGAGGCTAAGATTGTCCTAACCTCTGCTGATAACACGACTAGCGAACTCCTTATCGTGCAGCAGGGTGTTGCTAGTGCCTCTACGCCCATTCCTGTAGTGCCTGAGGGCTCAGATGTAGTCCTGCCAGCAGGAGAGCATATCCTTGGTGATGCTTTCTTGCCAGAGATACCTCGCCTGATGGGTGGCAACAATATGTACTTCGTTACCTACAAGACAGCTGACGGTAAGTCCAACTTCTCGCTAGAGTATGACGTTAATAGGCGTCACGCTCGATGGGTTGCTTATTCTTGGGATAAGGAAACTTCTAAGGATGTAACCGGACGTAATGATTCCTTCCGCTGGGACAATATCATCCCTAGCCAGTATAGCACTGATAATTGGTTTAGCGGGTCGGGCTTCTCTCGTGGGCACCTCGTAGCCAGCAATGATAGACAGTATAGCAAGGAAGCCAATATGCAGACTTTCTACTATGCCAATATGAGCCCTCAGCGCCAGCCACACAATGAGGGCGTTTGGCTGCAGCTGGAATCCTTGCTCCAGGGATGGGCACGCAATGGCTTAGCCTACGATGCTCTCTACGTAACTAAGGGTGGGACGATTGACGATGCACAGATAGAGGCAACGAAGGTGCGCAATGTCATCGTAGTACCAAAGTATTACTGGATGGCAGTAGTCCTCAAGCGTGGTACTGAGTATCATGGTATAGCTTTCTGGACTGAGCACAACCAGCCTAAGCGAGTAAGCAGCGTAAGCTCTCTAGCGATCACTATTGATGAGCTAGAGAAGCGTACGGGTATCGACCTATATCCCAATCTTGAGAATACGGCCGAGACTCAGGTGGAGGCCGAGGCGCATACGGCTTTCAGATGGCCAGGCCTTTAGTCTTGGCTTAGGTCTAAAAGACTACGGAGGGCTGTATCAGCAACGCTGGTACAGCCCTCTATGTTTTCTTCTTGCTCAGTATTGTACCAGTATAATCTTCAGTTTGTACTGGTACAATCTTGAGTTTGTATTGGTACAATCTGTATTTTTTACTGGTACGGCTGAGCGTAGGCTCACTAGAGGCGAGAGATAGGTCTGTTTATCCTACCTATTAGAGCCGAGAGGAGCGAATAGCTAAGCCTTGGGGCCTCTGCTCGATAATGTTATGCTTCGGTGTTTATGGCTACAGTCGGATAGCATGATAATGTGATCACGAGTACTGCGACTAATGATGAACTCTACTTAGCTTTGGGATATATCGTTATTAGCCCCGAATTTACTACATTTGTAGCAATGTAAATAATATCACTTACCTAATCAAATTTCTCAGATCGGTTATGAAGAATATCCTGATCATTGGCTCAACTGGCCAAATCGGAACGGAGCTCACCATGGCACTCCGCAAACATTCGCCTAATGGTAATGTGGTAGCTGGCTATATCCCAGCTCAGCCCCCCACGGAAACACTACTCGCTACAGGTCCATGCGAAGTAGTAGATATTACCAATGCAGCTCAGATAGCAGAGGTCGTACGTAAGTACAAGATTGATACAATCTATAACCTAGCAGCTCTTCTGAGTGCCGTCGCAGAGGCTAAACCTCAGCTAGCGTGGCATATTGGTATGGGGGGACTGTTTAATGTCCTTGAGGTAGCTCGTGAGGCTGGTTGTGCTGTGTTTACTCCTAGCTCTATCGCAGCCTTTGGCCCCGATACGCCACGAGACAATACTCCTCAGGATACGCTACAGCGTCCCAAGACTATGTATGGTGTTACCAAGGTGGCTGGTGAGCTATTGAGCGATTACTACCACAAGCGCTTCGGGGTGGACACACGTTCGGTTCGTTTCCCAGGCCTGATATCTAATGTAGCGCCTCCAGGAGGTGGTACTACGGACTATGCAGTAGACATATACTATGCTGCCGTGCGTGAGGGGCGCTTTACTTGTCCGCTCAAGCCAGGTACCTATATGGATATGATGTATATGCCAGACGCACTACGCGCATCGATTGAGCTAATGGAAGCTAATCCTGACCGTTTGCAGCACCGCAACTCATTTAATATTGCCTCTATGAGCTTCGAACCAACGGAGATTATTGCCGAGGTAAAGCGTTTGGTGCCAGAGTTGGAGGTAGACTTCGTTATCGACGAGCTACGTCAGTCTATAGCAGATAGCTGGCCAAATTCTATGGATGATAGCTGTGCTCGTAGTGAATGGGATTGGAAGCCCGAGTATGACCTCCGCGCTATGAGTGAAGATATGGTGGCGACACTGCGTAAGAAATTTGGCAAGTAAGCGCCATCCTAATAACCAGAGAATTGTGAGTAAGTAGGAGGACTTTACCCTACTTACTCGCTTTCTTGTCTCTGCTGGGCTGTGTGTAGTGTGTCCTTATACGGACAGTACCTATAGCCTAGTGCTCTATATAAACCAAACCCTTGATTAGATGAAGCAAAAAGCATTGCTCCTAGTAACCTTCGGTAGTACTTATCCAGGACCACACCAGACCTTCGCCCGTATTCGTGCATTCTTTGGTGAGGCTTATCCCGACTATGATATATTTATGGCCTTTACGAGTGGTATCTGCGCTAGACGTTGGCACCAGAAAACGGGGGAGCAGTACCACTCTGCAGATGTACTACTAGAGCAAATAGGCTCAGCTGGCTATACCTCTGTGTTGATACAGAGTCTGCATATTATCCCAGGCCTAGAGTACTCGTTCATACATAATATATACCTACCTAAGTTCCGAGAGCAATACCCGCACATCCCCGTACAGGTAGGTACCCCTCTACTTAGTGATGAGCAAGATATCCGTCGGGTGGGGGATATTATCTATCGGCACTTCGCCGAGCGTCTGTCTGCTGGTGAAGCACTAGTCCTTATGGGGCATGGCAATGATACCGAGGATTTCCCCGAGGCAAATGCTAAATACGACCTCCTGAACGCTTATCTACAGACGTTGGACAAAAAGATTGTCATAGGTACAGTGGATTACGAGGGGATGCTCTATGAGGAGGTAGAGAACTACCTCAAAGAATATTGCCCAGCACCTGCGACCGTGAACTTCTTCCCATTGATGAGCGTCGCTGGAGATCACGCTCTTAATGATATGGCAGGTGAATGGGAGGAAGGTGAGCCCTTGCAGGAGCAGAGCTGGATATGCCGTGTTCAGCATGCTGGTTATCACTGCGAACGCGGTGAACACTGCCACCTCTACGGCCTAGGAGACCTCCCTGCAATTCTAGATATTTGGCTCGAACATCTACGTGCTGCTGTTTAACGTATGAATTTACAGACTAAGGTACGTCTACCGCTGCCACTATCTCAGCGTCTTGTCTACGGTGCTCAGATGCTAAGTATGGGCTCTTGCTTTAGCGAGCATATAGGAGAGTACTTACGCTATTTAGGGCATCATATTAGTGTGAATCCTTACGGGATAGTCTATAATCCAGTTTCGATAGCTATAGGCTTGGAGCGTCTACTAGAGCAACGCCCATATACAGAGCCGGAGCTCTTTGCCTTCGGTGGCTTGTACCATAGTCGGCAGCATCACGGGGCTTTCTCCTCCGCTAGTCGGGAGCATAGTCTCGATTTGATTAATATGGCCTACGGCACAGCTGTAGCACGCATCCAAAGCTTAGACTATCTGCTGATTACCTGGGGGACTGCCTGGATTTATAGCGAGCAGAGCAGTGGTGAGGTGGTAGCTAACTGCCACAAACGCCCTGAGAGAGAGTTCGAGCGACGTCTCTGGTCGGTAGAGGAGCTGGTAGCACGTGTTAAGCCTATCCTTGATCGCCTCTTGAGTATGTTCCCGCAGCTACGGATTATAACGACTATTAGCCCTATACGTCATCTGCGTGATGGAGCTCATGGCAACCAGCTGAGCAAGGCGACATTGTTATTGATGGACGAAGCCTTGCGGACGAGTCTTGGTAGTGAGCGTTATATTTACTATCCGGCCTATGAGTTGGTGATGGATGAGCTAAGAGACTATCGTTTTTATGCCGAAGATATGGCCCATCCATCGGCCCAAACTCAGCGCTATATTGCAGAGGGATTCGCTACTTGGCTGATGGATACTCCTACAGCTCAGCTCTCAGAGCATGTCCGTAGACTAAAGGCACAGGCAGCGCACCGTCCACTGCATAGCGACCACCCTGACTGGCAGCTACAGCAGGAGCAGTTGGCTATGCTCGTAGATACCTTCCGTCTACAGCACCCCGAGGTGCTCTGGGATTAGCGCCATAAAAGGAGACTTACAGGACTGTGGAAGGAATAAATGTAGGGCAAAAGATTTTTCTGGTAGATATTTTTCATCTGGGATTAAACCTGAGGTCTCTAAATGACTCTAAGTAGTGATTAGATGCTAATCGAATAAGATTGATGATGTGTTGGTAGTACCCAGTAAGTCGTGAGATTTGCTGGGTATTATTTTTGTGCCTGTGCCTAGTATGCTTATGTGCCCCTTGGCTATCAGTCTATTAGCTC
>JAXFXP010000112.1:0-44117 GCA_034091595.1 Porphyromonas sp. | reverse complement strand
GGTGACTGGGGCTAAGTCGTAACAAGGTAGCCGTACCGGAAGGTGCGGCTGGAACACCTCCTTTCTGGAGACTTGTTAGGATGCCGAGTAGAAAGAGGAGTCCTAGCGACAGGTTAGTTGGTCTAAACGACTACACTCTGTGTCAGTATCATACAGTCCTATAGCTCAGTTGGTTAGAGCGCTACACTGATAATGTAGAGGTCGGCAGTTCAAATCTGCCTGGGACTACTAGATCTCTATTTACGGGGGATTAGCTCAGTTGGCTAGAGCACCTGCCTTGCACGCAGGGGGTCATCGGTTCGAGTCCGATATTCTCCACACTAGCGGGCGCTTGTCATTATGACGAGCGTCCGCTTTTTTTGTCTGTATATCTCTCGTAGATAAAAAAGTTTGTGCCCCTTGGCTACTAGCTCGTGTTTTGAGCCAGTGCCTTATTTCCTTTGCAGGTGAAAAGATATTAACCACCATTATAAGGATCAGATTATGGCTACAAACTATGCTAGTAGATTTATCACCGCAGCTAAACGCTTTGATGCGTTTATGGCGCTGGAGGCAGATGATGCCAAGATTAGAGACAAGAGTATTGGCTGCCTAGCCGCTGAGCTACAGCGCCTCCGGGAAGAGGTAGAGCTACCCCCTACTGGCTATCTCTCTCTCGCCATCGGTGATGAGCCCGAGGAGATTGCCGAGGTGTTGCTGCTAGAGGCCGAGTCGAGGGGCTTCCGTGCCGTAAATACCTATTCTACCTACTTCCCGCTGCAAGACTACACTGAGGCTAAGGCCAATGAGCGCCCACCCCTGCTGTTTGCCCAGGGGGAGCTGTTCCGCCTGCGGGACTTCGACCGCATAGGTATCTGGGAGCTACCCGACCTGAGTGCCTATCCCAGCGCAGAGGCTATCGAGCGCCTCGGGGCTATCACACGACTTATCTGCATGCAACCTGAGCAGCGCTGGGCCTACCTAAAGAAGCATCCAGAGCTCTGCCCTCTCCTCCCTGCCGACCTAGATATGGAGGCCGAACCCGAGGCTATAGTCCTGCATTTGCGCAGACAGACGTCGATCGTACTAGACATCGCCTTAGAGATGAAGGCTCCGATCATTGCGATCCTGCCGAATATGTACGATGCAGACTACTACGAGCAAACGAGGCGTGTCATCAAGTCTGGTGGGCTTGTCCTCTGCGCCAATCCGTATAAACGGACGGAGCCTCAGTGGCAGACGCAGCGCACGGATCTAGTGATGCTGTGGCTCTGTGATAAGGTCTATACCTTAGGGCAAGAGCAGTACCTCCAGTCTTAGGCTATTGTGATCGGGCTGTCCGCAATGCTGACATGGGAAGGCAGTGCACACTATATTAAACTGAGAACATAAAAGGCTGAGCCCTACCAAAGCTCATTTGCGGATACCCTCTACACAGCCCCTGCGCCCTAGCGGACAGAGAGCTAGCTTTGTTAATAACGAATTATTTGTATATTTGCTAGACATCTGGTAATTATTAACTAGTTCATAGTATCATAAATATGGCAACAACAATTTTCAGAGGAGAAGATTACCTACGTTATTTGCAACACAGTAGCAATCTTTCTCTCAACAGCCAAAAAACTTACTTCGGGCAAATACGAGTTATTGCAGAGAAGTTTAGAGAAATCCTTCAGATCGAGTTATTTGATCTTATTCAACAATGTGTCACCCTAGATCCTTCGCTTGATCTTCTAGACTCTTCTCTCAGGGTATATCTAGAAGAGGCTTTACTTCGTTTATATACTCCCAAAAGTAAGGAGTGGAGTAATAGTCGTAGTTACTTCAGAATGTACTTCAACTTCTTAGTCTCTGAAGAGGAAGAAATCGAACAACTCCTTGAAGAAGAAGATCTACAAGAAGAAGACTACGAGAAGGAGGCAGAACTACTAACTCAAAAAGAACTGCGTACAATCCCCGAGGTTCTAAGTATCCGAGATCTTTCTCGCAGACTACGCCAACGTCTGTGTACACAAGACCGCGTGTACGACGGCCTCATTATCCCCAATCGTCTGATGGCTAGTCTGAATAAAGAAGCCATGAATAGCTGGTACGATGATTGTCTAGACGATCTCGAGATCTGCTCCTCAGAGGGGATGCTTAAACTGGCAGATATAGGTCGAGTATTCATCCAATCGGATGGCCGTGTCCTTGCTCAGAGGTGGAATGGGCAGCTAGCGCCTGTCTTTACGCCTCTTGCTAAGGGGGATGAGAAAATCGAGATGCGCGTGATGAACTTTCGGTTTGTGCATATCGATCATACTAAGGGGCTACAGACTACGGCACTCGAAGCCAAGAAGAGTGGGAAGCTGCCAGCCCTTAGCCAATTGACTGAGATGCTAAGGGAGCTGAATATTCAGAAAGCCAGTGATATGGTTCAGTACAAGCCTATCAAAGAGGCCCTGCTCAAGCATCCTGAGTACTCTCCCGAGCTTATTACTAAGGCCATCGAAGAGCTTGGCGAACTTACCAAGAAAACTGGTCTAAGGCTTATGGAGGCCACAGAGAACTTGAAGAAGAACAAGCGCTAAGCCTAGCCCTGTGCTACCTTCTCCCAATAAATACCCCGCCCTGCGCTCCTCATTTGGGAGCCTAGGGCGGGATATTTATGCTTATATTTGCTTCGTTATTAAGCTCTAAACCCATTAGCCTATGTCTACGTGTAGTGTGCAGTTACTACGTATGTATATCATCTATCGTTTGGTTAGGAACGAGGCCCCACGCATGCGCAATTCCAAGGCCCTTATCGAGCGTGTAGAGAACGAGTTGTCGGTGCGTGATATATCCGCTGGGATCTCGCCAGCCACTATCAAAAGAGATCTGGCGGAGCTAAGAGGCCTCGGTGTGGATATTGTATATAATAGGTCGCTAGGGCATTATATGGTAGCACAGGATAAGCCCGAGGGGCTGGACCTAGAGCGCCTTATCGAGCCTATCGAGCTCCTCACAGCCCTGCATATGGATGCGGGCTTGCCGACCTTCGTCTTCCCCGAGAAGTACGACAATAGAGGGCTTAGGCACTTGAATACGATCGTTCGGGCGATACGGCAGAGGCGGGATATTAGCTTTAGCTACTACAAGTATCAAAATGAGGCTAGTCAGGAGCGTAGACTCTTCCCCGAAGTCCTCAAAGAGTGGCGAGGGCGCTGGTATGTACTAGGCTTTACGGGGGGCGCTAGGCGTGTCTTCGCATTAGATCGTATGGATGCGCTTAGGGTAGAGACACGGGCCACGCATGCGCAGACAGATGCTACCCAGTATAAGCAGCTGTTTGCCGATAGCTATGGCATTTATCCCGCAGGAAAGTATCAGGTCGAGCGCCTTGTATTGACTTTCGACAAAGAGGATGGCCTGTACCTCAAGTCTCGCCCACTGCATAGTAGCCAGAGCATTCTAGAGGAGGGAGAGGACTTCGTTACGTTTGAGCTAAGGCTATGCATTACCCCAGACCTCAAGATGGAACTCTTCTCCCGCACTTGGTCTATCCGTGTAGAGGAGCCGTTATGGCTACGGGACGAGATGTGTCGTAAATGGCAGGAAGCCCTAGAGCGCAATAGAGACTAAAGCCACTCTGAGTATCCTGAGCTCCTCAGCGCACGGCGGTAGTGGCCGTGAAGACGTCCACATTGCGGGCTCCGAGGCGCTCTAGTACCTGTAGAAAGCATAGCATCGTAGCGCCTGTCGTCAGTACATCATCGACGACCAGAATGCGGCGCTGGAGCCAGTCCGTAGTTAGCTTAGGATTGACAGAGAAGAGTTCGCTACTATCGAGCCTTCGGTTGAGACCGCTAAGCCCTGTATGCGATTGGCTGTGCTTGGGGCGCACGATATATTTGTCAGAGGCTTCGCAGCCCAACCACTCGGCTAGACTGCGAGCAAGGATGAGCGCCTGGTTGTAGCCACGCTCGATAAGGCGCTCTCTGCTGAGAGGTATGGCGAGGATAAGGTCGTAACCTTGCAGGTCTAGCGGCAGGGTGAGCCTAGCCCGCTCGCTGATGAGCCGTGCTACGGCATAGTGATGGTGGTATTTGAGGGCGTGTACGAGCTTTTGCTCAATGCTCCCTAGGCGATAGGCGTAGACGCTGTAATGCTGTCCGAAGATACGAGAGGACCACAGGCGCTCCTCGGCGTAATGGAGAGAGGGGCGATAGGGCGTTAGCTGGCGAGCGCAATAGCTGCAGAGGGCTAGCTCGCACGCCTGCAGTCGTTGCCGGCATATGGGGCAGAGTTTAGGCAGAGCTATCTCTATGAGTAGGCGGAGCATATGTCTGCCAACCTCGCGTGCCTCTAGTCTCCATCCTGCCCAGTCCATAGCCTCGCCTTATTTAGGTCGGAAGTGTAGTAGTCCCTCGATGACGAGGTGCGTGGGCAAGCCCATAATGGTGAAGAACGAACCGTCTATACGGCTAATGCCCCGATAGCCAAGCCACTCCTGAATACCGTAGCTGCCGGCCTTGTCATAGGGAGCATAATGCTGTAGATAATAGCGCAGCTCGCTCTCACTTAGTGCTGCTACGTGGACGGTGGCACTGTCGCTGGCCGTCCAGATGCGCTCACGATCGCAGATGCTCAGGCCAGTGATGACCGTATGGCTACGGCCAGAGAGGCGTCGTAGATTGTCGAGGGCTTGCTCAGGGTCGGAGGTCTTGTCTAGTATCTCTCCATCTAGGACGACGGTAGTGTCGGATGTTAATAGAATATTGTTGGGCTTAAGGTCGGGACGATAGGTCTCGGCCTTTTTTCGACTCAGGAAGGCAGCTACTTCTTCGGCAGGTAAGTCCTTGGGGTAGCTTTCGTCGAGTCCGGGGATAGCGTACTGGAGGAAATGAAGTCCTAGCCCGCGGAGCAACTCTGCTCTGCGAGGGGACTGGGACCCTAGGATTAGTTCGCGCTTCTCCAGCCAGCTGTATTCGGCTATCTGGCTCAGCATAGGCTTAGATACTTTGCTCTATGTCCCAGACGAAAGCGCGTAGGCCTTGCTCGGGTGTCTTCTGGTCTAGCTCTCGGAGGGCGTCTAGCAACCTCTGGAGGCGTTCGGAGGGCACCACCACGAGCATCGCATTATTCATAGCGGGCCAAGCGTGGCTCCCTAGGTGTGGCTCGCCATCATCAGTGCCGCGTCCTTGTACGTGGTTCCAGCTGGTATAGCCTCTGAGGCTCTGTCGGTCGAGTATGCGGATGATAAGGCTGTGATAAGCCTGATTATAGGCGATGAATACGCTTTTTAAAGCTTTGTTATCGTTCATTGTCTTCGTTCGTTTTAATGCCCTTCGCCCAGGCGAAGGCTGTATTAGTATGCCAAAGGTACGGATAAATCACTCAGGCAGCTCTTCGCTTGTAAGAATAGCGAAACACTTATATTTGTTCGTGTTAAGTAATAGAATGTATCTCATATGGCTGAAGAGACGGGTTGGGAGGGGCTGGGCTGGTTCCTAGTACATAGCTTCTAACTATTCTATCTGCAATATAGACTGTAGGCCGTGTAATGGCTTCCTCTCATAAACACAGGGTGTACCGCAACGATAAGTGCGGTACACCCTGTGTCTGTGTTGTTGCGGCTAGTTAGATAGGCTTCCAGATAGAGTTTCGTCCGAGTAGAGATACCCCGATAAAGCCTCTGACCTTGAGCGTACCGTCTTTCTGACGGGTAATCTTACAGCTGTAGGTCTTACCTGAGTCAGGGTCGTAGATGGTGCCTTTCTCCCATACATTATCTTTAGTATAGACGAAGTTCTGTAGAATCTTCTTTCCCTTGAGCGGTTTTTTGTGCTCCGCCTTATCGGGGTTCTTGGTGTCGAGGGCTCCGTTCTCGATGGTCCACACGAGCGTGCCTACATACTTGTCGCCTTCACGGCTAATCTGCACCTTGCCTCTGCCACCCTCTACGAGGTACAGCCCGAGGATGCTGTTGGCGTCCTGTGCCGAGGCGTTTAGGAATACCCCGAGCATAAGCACGAGGGCATACATCAATCTTTTCATCTGTCTTAGTTTTTGTTTGTTGGTGGATTGTTATTAGGTCTTAGTTCTGTGCTTTTGTCGCTGTGGTAGAGGGCTATGCGCTGTAATGCCTCTACTCCATACTGAGTACTACCTTGCCCTGCGAGCCTCCACGAGCCACTTTGGCGAGGGCTTCGTTGGCCTCGGAGAAGGGGAATACTTGGTCTACCGAGGGGCGTATGCCACGCTGCTCTATCATCTGGGCCACCTCGGCAAGCTGGCGTCCGTTGCTCTGCACGAAGAGAAATTCGTAGCGCGTCTGATGGGCCTTAGCTTGGCGATCCAGGCTCCAGCCCACGAGGCCGAAGAGCCACTGCTTCCACAGAGGCAGACCGAAGCGACGGGCGAAGCTCCCATTGGGTAGACCACGTAGCGAGACGATTGCCCCCCCTGGCTTTAGTAGTTGCATCTGTCGGCTTAGCTCTGTGCCACCTAGGCTGTCGAGGACGTAGTTCACCTTTGGGGCGTGCTCTAGATAGTCCTCTCGGCGGTAGTCTAGATACTTGTCCGCACCGAGGGCGAGGACGCGCTCACGGCTCTCGGCATTGCCGTTGGTATAGACCTCTAGGCCACGGGCCTTGGCTAGGGGGATGGCCATTGCTCCGAGTCCGCCTGAGCCTCCCGATATGAATATGCTCTCGCCTGCCTTGGGCTGCATCAGCTCTAGAGCTTGGTAGGCGGTGAGGGCTGTCAGTGGTATGCTGGCTGCCTCTACGAAGCTCAGCCCCTCGGGCATAAGTGCTACCTCGCTGGCAGCTATAGCGATATACTCTGCGAAGGCACCGCCCTGATGTGTGGGCACACGGGTGAAGACCTTGTCCCCTAGGGCAAAGCCCTTGACCTCTCGTCCGAGCTCCACGACTACTCCTGCGCACTCTTGGCCCATGGTCAGGGGGAGGTCGTAGGGGGTTACCAGCTTGACATCCCCTCGGATAATCATATTGTCGAGGGGATTAACGCCAGCGGCCTTGACCTCGATGAGTATTTCGTTGGCTTGTACTGCGGGGCGTGCTAGCTCTACGGCCTGCATGCGTAGCTCCTGCTTGTTGTATCCTGATATTTGGTATGCTTTCATCTTAATCTGTTATTTCGTTTTAGTAATGTCGTTAGCTTTATAGAAGGCCGTAGCCTGCTCTACGAAGCGTTCCGCCTCCTGGAATATCGCTCCGTGTCCTGCGCCCTCGTAGATCGTGAGCGTAGCGTTGGGGATGCGCTCAGCCAGCAGATGGCTACCTGCTGTGGGTACCATGCGGTCGTTGTCGCCATTGACAACCCATACGCGGTGTCTGAGGTGGGCGAAGTCTTGCTTGGCTGCCTGCGCCCAGGCTACGACGGCACGTAGCTGTCTACGGAGTGTCGCCAGACGTGTAGGCTTGTCTTTGACCTGCTGATTGCTGGTGCGCTCGATGAAGGCACGTGCCTCCCGACGAGCGGGCTCTGTAGCGGGGAAGAATAGGTAATAGCGTGGGTCTCTGCCTGTCAGGAAGCCTCGTAGCATATCGTAGTAGGTAATCTGTGGCACACGTGCGATGCCTCTATCACCGGCAGGGCCTGTGCCTGCTAGGATAACGCTCTCTACGAGCTCGGGTGCCTGCTGTAGGATAGCCTGTGCCACGAAGCCTCCGAGCGAAAGCCCCAGTAGGTGTACACGGCTGTAGCCTAGGGCGCGGACGAAGGCCACTGTCTGCCGAGCCATCTCCTCTACGCTAGTGGCGGCATCCCCTGCCGAGTGTCCTATGCCTGGATAGTCGAAGCTGATAACACAGAAGTGCTGAGCTAGGCCGTCCATAATCACAGGGTCGCAGTTATCTAGGTTGGCTGCTAGGTGGTTGATATAGATAATAGGGCTGGCATCTGCTGGTCCTATCTGGCGGTATGAGATAGAGCTCCCTTGCACCGATATGGAGCGGATAGGGGCTTGTGTATAGCTTGTTTGCATCTTTTCTTTTGTCTCTTAGTTTTCGGATGCAAAGGTCGCTAGTTTCTGCCGTATATGTCTGACAATTATTTGTCAATCGTAAAGAGACTATTGTATAATACGGCACTCGCTGCGTTGTTTGCGACATTCGGACTCGGTCATTTACACGAGTAAACTCCCTTCGCCCTCAGTCCAGGCGCCTAGCGATTACCGCATTCTCCAAAGTCTAGCACAATGACAAGCCTCGGCTTGCCATTGTGGAGACCGTGAGGTCGGTCTCTTCAAGAGAACTATTACGAACAATGAAAAGCCTTATCCACCCCCTAATACGCCTTATGGCGCTATGCCTAGCTCTGACCCTAGGTAGCCTCGGCCTCATGGCACAAGAGGCGGGCAAAGCCCCCAAGAAGCGCAAGCTCAGCAAAGAAGTACAGCGTGTAGAGACGCTCCTAGACTACCTAAAGACCCGCCCGGGCTACGAAGTCCTAGACACCGAGCTACACCGCAGCAAGGGACAATTCCCCAGCAGTCTAGTAGCGCTCAAAAGCGCCTATATCTACGCTGCACGTATGCAGCCCTTCGTGGCTATTGATAGCCTTATTCGCCCCGAGGACTATATCTCGCGCCAGACGCTAGAGAGCTACAAGCGCAGCACCCTACCCCCTAAGCCGACGATCATCGGCGAGCCCTTCGATGGTTATGTGGCCGTGCACCACTACAAAGCCATTGCCGAGGGCGATACGCTAGCCCTACCCAATACGCTCGTCTACTATGTGGATAAGGAGCTGACGACACTCGTGGATATGAGCGAATGGTTTGGCTTCGACTACAAGGAGGTCAGCGCCCACTACGA
This sequence comes from Porphyromonas sp., assembly GCA_034091595.1. Taxonomy (GTDB): domain Bacteria; phylum Bacteroidota; class Bacteroidia; order Bacteroidales; family Porphyromonadaceae; genus Porphyromonas. Next base: position 35,331 of record JAXFXP010000112.1, on the reverse strand, counting down.
GCGCTTCCTTCTAGAGGCACAGCGCCCCGAGGTAAATCGCACTATTGATGATGAGGACCTTATTATATATGATAAAGAGGACGAGGCAGTAGAGTCAGACGCTACTAAGGGAGGCGAGGCCTTAGAGCTTGTCGATGAGCCAGCCGACTTCCCTGGCGGTATGGAGGCTCTGAGCAAGTTCCTCGGGCAAAATATCCAGTACCCCCAGATGGCTCAGGAGATGGGCGTCGAGGGACGTGTGGTCCTGCAGTTCATCGTAGAGACGGACGGGCAGGTTTCCTCGGTACGCATTGTACGCTCTGTAGAAAATTCGCTTGACCTAGAGGCCCTCCGTGTACTGCTGACCTCACCGAAGTGGCAGCCCGCTGTGCATCAAGGCAAGCCTGTACGTAGCCGATTCACTCTGCCTGTGCAGTTCCGCCTGCAGTAGTCCTCTATCGGGATAAGGGCTGCTATAGACTTGGTATATTTGCTTCGTATCAACTTTCGATTGTATGAAGCATATACTAAGCACACTATGTATTACGTTGCTCGTCCTCGGCTGTCGTGCACATTACGAGGGGCAACACCGGCAGAGTCAGGACAGCCTCTCGCTATGGCAATGGGAGGAGCTACAGGTCCTGCACGAGCGCTTCGATAGCACGGGGCAGAGACTGAGCGAGCGCATAAGCATCCGTGCCACACGCCTAGAGAGCCTAAGGCATATAGTACATACGGATAGCCTCGGCATCGAGCGCAAGGGCAGGCTCCACGAGCAGCAAGGGGCTAGGCCTCGGTCTTGGCGCTTGCTGGGGCTAGGCTTCGTCCTCGGCATCCTAGTGCTTGCTGGGGCTTATCGCTACTGGCGCCGCCTGCGCCCACAGAGCTAAGCCCTTCGTCTATGGTTAGATAACTATCCCCCGCTACGGCACTCAGCCGTAGCGGGGGATAGTTGTATCCGAAGACAAGGAGTTCTATCTGAGGGAGATATTATCCATAGGGATGCCTAGGCTCCGGTATAGGTCGAAGGTCTCATCTAGCAATGGCATACTGCCCTCGGGCTTAATGGCATGGACCTTGATGCGGGGCACAGAGCTCAGATTGAGCAGGGCTGTGCTGCAGTAAGAGTATAGCTCCACCTGCAGGTCTGGCTGCTCACGTAGCAAGCCCAGTAGGTAATCCTCGGCAATGAGCGGGGTACGTATATACTCCACTCCCTCGATGCGGTAGTCTTCTTTGGGGTGCGGCAGATAGTGCGTGATGCCGTAGCGCCTTACGACCTCCTCGGCCAATGCTATATCCCGAGCCGTCTCGTCGTACGTATAGGCACGCTGGCCGAGTAGTATGGACTGCCTACGTATCCCTAGACCTTCCTCGGCAGCAAGCTGAGAGCTCTCAAAAAGGGGTATTAGCTTTGTATTAGGCATTACATTAGGCTGAGTGAAGATGGTGTAGTGCCTACGGCTCATAGCTCGGAGCTCTGCTACTGTCGGAATGAACACAAAAGATCTCAACAAGCTAACAAATTTTCCTTCCTCATGGCTAATCATGGAGAAAGCCTGTGGACTCAGATTGATAGCTCCATCGTCATAAGTATAAACCTCGGCAGAGCGCATACCGCTCATAAGTAGACGTATATTAGGATTATCCGGACTCGCCACGAACATTCGACGAATCTTCGGCAAAAGGAGAGCCATCCACAATAACGCTAAAGTATTTAAATAAACATCTCTAGATCTATTGTAATCTGCACGTTGAATAAATCGTCCTCCCTTACATTGAGACAATAGACGCTGATAGTAGTACTGAGGCTTCTCAGCCTCAGGGTCGCCATCATAGACGCAGTAGAACTCTTCGCCCTCAAATTCGTGAAGGATGCGTTCAGCAATCAATACCTGTAGAGGTGAAGTACAAAATATGAGGTTCATCTTCTTAAGCTTGTATTCACCACAAAGGTACAGCAATTAAATAAGTTAAGGCCCCCCACTCCGATGGAGTGAGGGGGCCTTAGTCAATATACTAGAGACTTAGTAAGTCTTACCTATGGGCGGCGCTTATCGGCGATACTGCGAGAAGTCTACATTGCGCATATCACCGCTCTGCATGATTTCTTTGTGGAAGGCAAAGCAAGCATCGAGGTTTTGTGGCGTATGTCCGCCCTGACTGAGCTCTAGGAACTCGCGCAGCTTAGCACGATAGTCGGGGTGTACGCACTTCTCGATGATCTCGTGGGCACGCTGCTCGGGGCTCTTGCCTCGGAGGTCGGCCACGCCGTACTCGGTTACGAAGATCTTCACAGAGTGCTCGCTGTGGTCGTGGTGCGATACCATAGGTACGAAGGCCGAGATTTTACCATCCTTGGCCGTAGAAGGGGTCGTGAAGATGCTGATGTAGCCACTACGGGTGAAGTCGCCCGAGCCACCGATACCATTCATCATACGGGTACCGTTGACGTGCGTAGAGTTCACGTTGCCAAAGATATCTGCCTCTAGGGCCGTATTCATCGTGATGACTCCCAGACGGCGTACCAGCTCTGGGTTGTTTGAATACTCCTGTGGACGTAGGAGGAGCTTATCTTTGAAGAAGTCTAGGTCTGCATAGATGCTCTCTAGTACAGGGCGACTTACCGATAGCGAGCAACCGCTGGCGAACTTACAGCGTCCCTTGCGCATCAGCTCGATCACGGCATCCTGGATTACCTCTGTGTACACGTTGAAAGCAGGGATCTCTTCGTTGTCCCCTAGGGCTGCGAGTACAGCGTTGGCGATGTTGCCCACACCGCTCTGGATGGGGAGGAACTCTGCGGGGATACGGCCAGCACGCATTTCCTCTACTAGGAAGTTTGCTACGTTGGCACCAATAGCACGCGTCACATCATCGAGTGGAGCGAAAGAACTATCCTCGGCAGGCTCACTTGTGCGTACAATGCCAGCAATCTTGGCGGGGTCTACCTTGACGAAAGGCTGTCCAACACGGTCTGCAGGAGCATTGATACCCAGATCCTTGCGGTAAGGAGGGTCTAGAGGCTCAGCGATGTCGTGTATACCACGTATCTCCTTGGGATGACGGTCATTGAGCTCTATCAGGATGATCTTGGCCATACGGCAGATGGTAGGTAGAATACCCACACCACTAGTTGGTACGATCTCGCCATCCTCGGTAACGTCTGCAGCCTCCACGATAGCCACGTCTACAGGGCCAAGGAAGCCGTAACGTAGCTCCTGAGGGAGCATCGATAGGTGCATATCGAAATAAGGAGCCTTGCCTCCATTGAGGGCATTACGCATCTCCTTATTGGACTGATAGGGCGTACGGAACTTAACGGCATCCGCCTGAGCCAAAGCCCCATCGAGGTGCGGACCAGTACTAGCGCCAGTGAACATACCCACCTTAAACTCACGTCCGGCAGCGTGCTCGGCTTTGGCACGGCGAGCAATCGCCTCAGGGATAATCTTGGGAGCACCAGCGGCTGTAAAGCCACTGAAGCCAATGTTGTCATTGTGCTGCACAAAGGCAGCAGCCTCGTCTGCTGTGATAAACTTCAGAGCCATAATTTTAATGTCTTCTATGTGATGTCCTAGCTTTGGACTATGTTTATTTGGCATCAAAATTAAGTAATTTATTCGATAATTTGCCCCTACATCACAAGTACACCTCTACTTAGCTCGGCCATAGCCCTAGAGTTCGGAACAAGAGGCCTCTAAATATTTATCTTACAAGCCTCATGAAGCTATTGCATCAGCTAGGAACAAGCAGGCGCATTGGTGGGTTCTATAGAGTAAAACAACTTAGCCCAATAAGGCTACCCAGATATACTATATACCATGATAAAAGCGAACTTCAACAGTGATTATACGCGCGGAGCACACCCCGATGTACTGCAAGCTCTATTAGAAACCAATCTAGAGCAGACTGTCGGCTACGGGTGTGATGACTATACAGCCGAGGCCGAACGTCTTATACTAAAAGCCTGCGGTCTCAGGAGCGGACAAGTGCACCTCCTAGTGGGTGGCACGCAGACTAATGCTACCGCCATCACTGCCCTACTACGCCCACACGAGGGCGTTATTGCGAGCCAAGAAGGCCATATCGCCATACACGAGGCAGGTGCTATAGAGGCAGGCGGACACAAAGTCCTCACCCTGCCACATCATCAGGGCAAGCTACGTGCTGAGGACGTCCAACGCTATATCGAGGATTATTACCGAGACGAGACGCACGAGCATATCGTAGCACCTGGTATGGTCTACATCTCTCACCCCACAGAGCTAGGGACGCTCTATACACGAGCCGAGCTGAGCGACCTTAGCGCTGTCTGCCGTAAGGCAAACATCCCTCTCTACCTTGACGGGGCACGCCTGGCCTATGGCCTACAAGCAGAGGGTACGGACCTTAGCCTTACAGATATCGCAGAGCTATGCGACCTATTTTACATCGGGGGAACGAAGTGCGGGACGCTCTTCGGTGAAGCTCTCGTCTGCAAAGCGCCCTACGACCTACCCTACTTCCGATCGGTCATCAAACAGCAAGGCGCCCTACTGGCCAAGGGAAGACTACTCGGCCTGCAATTCTGCGCACTATTCACCAATGGCCTCTATGAGCGCATCGGAGCCCACGCTATAGAGCAGGCTATGCGCCTAAAGGCTGGCATGCTCGCCAAAGGCTACGAGCTATACATCGACTCGCCTACGAATCAACAATTTTTCGTCCTACCCAATGATGAACTAGACCAACTACAGGGCTTCGCTGCTTTCGAGCTGTGGGGCCCTCGTGGAGCCACACATACCCCGGTACGCTTCGTCACCGACTGGGGTACCGATCCGAGTGCCATCGAGGACTTCCTCGCTCAACTATAACGGTAGCTACTGGTACTAGTACTGAGGAGCCAGCAAGGGTAGCTACAGATAATAGGGCTGGTGAGAAACATTTCTCACCAGCCCTATTGACTTGCGGACTACATCCCTACGCTAGGGGCCTAGCTCAGCATAGACCAGATCTTAAGGGCGAATATCTTGAGCTTCGCTTTGGGGCTAAGTCTGTTCTTCCCAAAGATATCGGCTAGGCTTGCCTCCCGCAGGCAGGCTTTGGCCATAAGGGCAACTTTAGACTTACGCCCCCTGACTTTAGCATCGATGACACAGGCATTCGCAATACGACTATAAAACTCTGCCCGTACCACCCTCAGGGCTGGGTAATGTTCCCGCAGTAGCCGAATACTCTCTGTCTGTACCAGCATAGAATCATGGCTGTGCTTCTCGCGCCACTCAAGCTTTTGCTCACTGTGCAGGTAGTAGCGATAGGCACCTGTATGCGTAAAGGCCATCTTATTGACCCGCATCATAACCTCTAGCAGAACTAAATTGTCCTCAAAATACACACCAGGATAAAAACTGACTCCATCTAAGAGCTTTGCTCTAAAAATCTTATCACAGTTAATCCAAGTGATACGGTGTTGTTTGTAGGTCCATTTACTCATAATCTCCTCGGGTCCTACGAGAATATCACCATCACCGTCAATCCACTCCTCTCTATGCGTTGCATAACCCCACCGAACAGGAAACTGCACCAAATCTATAGTCTCATCGCTCTGCATCAATCCGATAGCATCGGCATAAGTGCATGGTTCTATCGCGTCATCGCTATCTATAAAAGTTATCAATTCTCCCTTAGCAACGTCTAGAGCCCTGTTACGAGCAACAGACTGTCCTCCATTCTGCTCCAACCTGATGAGCCTAATACGTGCATCCTGTTTGGCGTAGTGCGCCGCTATAGCATAGCTCTGATCTGTAGAGGCATCATCTACTATAATGAATTCAATGTTTTTATACTCCTGATTCAGTACCGACTCAATGCAAACAGAGAGAAAGGCTTCGCTGTTGTACATTGGGGTAATAATGCTCAGGAGTGGAGCTTTGTTGTTATCCATATTAATAGTTTGCTATATGACTGTATAGCTTCATTCCTAGGCATTTGAGCCTACGCTGTAGCTTTATATCCGCAGTCAAGAGGCATTCGCCCCAAGATGCTCGACGCAGCGCCCTAGCACCCACCTTTAGCTCCTCTAGACGAAGAGGTCCGCGCCCCCGATAGGCAGCAAATACATCCGCTGCTACTAGGGCGAGGATATAAGAGCTAGCCTTACGATGGCCTGCAGCCCTCAGAAGCTCATGTATGCGCCCATGCACATCAATCATATCAACGTGGCTTTGGGGCTTGGGAGCGTGAGTCGTGGATTGATTATTCCAATTGTATATATAACAGCCTTGGTTAATGACTGCAGCACCACGTGCTCGGAGAATAGCTTCAGTACAGTAAAGGTTATCCTCGTACACCAGGCCTTCGACAAAGCGAAGCCCCTCGAGGAGCTCACGACGGAAGACCTTATCACATACACGCCAACTAAGCTGTTGCCCTCGGGCATAATCTAGGGCTATAGACTCAGGACTAGACCAAGAGCTAGGCTCGTATGTATAGAGACGTTCATCTGTAGGGTGCCCTGCCTCTAGGAGCAGGGGAAATTGCACAAAGTCGCACTGAGTATCAGCCTCTAACACTCCGAGGGCATGGCTTAGAGTTCCCTCTGCCAAGCTGTCGTCGCTGTCGAGAAAGGCAATGTAGCGTCCGCGCGCATGCTGTAGCGCAAGGTTGCGGGCTGAGGATTGACCACCGTTGGCTTTGTCGAATACCAAGATACGAGTATCCTCTTCGGCGTAACGCTGACATATCTCTAGGCTATTGTCTTTGGAACCATCATTAACAAGTATAAGCTCATACGAGGCAAGCCCCTGCACAGCGAGGCAAGAAATACAAGCATCCAGATAGGCTGCTGCATTGTATACGGGGACTATAACTGAGAGTAAGGGACTAGCATTCATCCGTAAAGCGGTTATGAGAGAAGCAAGTTATTTACTGTGTTTTCCTAATAAACCCTGTCCCATTCTTGAGACGAGGCGATAGAGGCGCATGGATACCTTACGGAAGCCTTCGCTCATCGTATAGTAGCAAACAAATAGCCCAAGTGCAAAAAGAAGCGTTGTCCAAGCTGCGTGAGCGAAGATGGCGATATAGCCATCGAGCATTAGATCTAATTGCGTCAAGCCTAGCGTGCTCAAAGCTAGAAGACCTATCGTGACAAACGGATACTTGGGGGCATTGCTAAAGAAAAGCCAAGGTGAACGCCCGAAACCCTTGGTGAAAACATAATAGGGACGCCACACCAGATGGATACCCGCCTGACTAAGGAATGTACCTGCGAGCAAACCATTCAGACCATAAGTACTCCCTAGGAGAATCGCAAATAGTATCATCAATCCCCCTTCTACAAATGGGGCCCAAACATCGGCAAAGAGTCTATAGCCTGCGATATATGAATCTATTGTCCCTCGGTTGAGGTCTAGATGAGATATGAGACAAAACAAGGCCAAAGTGAGCTGACTGGCTCGATACTGATCTCCCAGCCATACCGCTACAAAAGGCGTCGCAAAGGTGAATATCCCGAACATCAACACCCCAGAGATGAACTGCTTGAGTGCATACATCTCCCAAAAAAAGTTATACGTTTTGTCCCTGTCTCCCTCTGCTATCAAGTTCGCTGTAGCAGGGCCATCATTAGTAAAGGCTGAGTAGTAGATGGATCGGACATTAGCTATAATATTCTTATAGTTATCATAAAAGGTTACGCTTGTCAAGCCCACGTATTTGAAGACAAACCAAGGTGTGGCATTAGACATCACAAAGGTTGCTAGTTGATGGATAAAAAGCTGACCCGTATTACGGATAATCTCGGGATAACGACGGAGATATTCTCGCCCCTTACGGAGGTTAATCTTAAGCCAAGGATATTCTCTACGTGTAACATGGTCCAGTACATATACCCCGAGAAGAGACATCCCGAGGTCCATAGCAATCCAGTAGATATAGGGATTAGGCACCCAGCGTAGTATAGCCAGCTGTATCAGATTTTTGACAATAGCAGCTGTAGACATGATAGAGCTCACCTTGTAGCCCTTCTGGTCAACATTAAGTATTACACTTTTATAGTTGACTGTATAGGATAGCATCGTCCCGACATAAGACACCCCAAGAGTCAGATAAGCATATAGCATCGGTGTACTCATCCCCTCAAAAAGAGAGGGAAGATAAAACATCAAGCCTACAATCCCCACAGTAACAACAGCAAATACCCATCGGTACAACCAGCCCATAAGCGAGATTATCTCGTTGATGGTAGTATAGTCTTTATTGACAAGAGGCTTATGTAGTGAGGTGTTAACTGCCAGACCGATACCCAGCTCCGAGAGCGCTAGCATCCCAAGCACAGTTCCTAGGGTTGTACGCATACCCATCAGCTCGGGGCCTAGCCCGTCGAGGAAAAACTTACGGGAAAGGAAGTTAATTAGGAAGGTTAGGATCATGAAGAAGATAGCCACGCGGGCATTCTTCAATGACTTTCTGAGGCGTCCTTGCTCGGCCATGTTATTTCGTCTCCAATAGTTGCTTAAAAAGACCGAGCCAAGCCTGCATAACAGGCTCTAGTTGGTAGCGAGTGGCTGCTGTAGTGGCTACTCGTCCCATGCTGCGTCGCAGCTCCTCGTTTTCGATCAGCTGGGATAGTCGCTCGGCAAACAATTCCTTATCCCCCAGAGGTACTAGGTAGCCCGTCTCGCCCTCGGACACAATATCCCTCGGCCCGCAGGGGCAGGTGTATGAGACTATCGGGAGCCCTAGAGTCTGCGCCTCGAGTAGCGTCATGGGCATTCCCTCAAAGGTAGAGGTCATTGTAAATATGCTAGCTCCCAGATAATAAGGCTGTATATTATTGTCAGCAGGCAATAATTCGATATTAGCACCTAGCCCTAGGCGCTTTATCTGGGCCTCTAGGGCTGAGTGTAAATATCCGCCCCCGACGATACGCAATCGCCACTCGGGATATTTGCCTGTAATCAGAGACCAGATATCTATGAGGGAGGCAAAGTTTTTCTCCTTAGAGAAGCGTCCGACAGCCAATACCACCTTGCTCTCGAGAGTGGATTGCCCTTGCGCAGCGAAGGGTAGCGGGTTGGGGATAACGTACATATTGCTCGGTTTGCCACGTAGCTCGTAGTCCTCGTGCGTCAGACAGCCGACAGCGTCGAAACGGCTGAGGTTCATGCGGTCGCGTAGCTCATAGGCACGTACCACGAGGCTATGTAGACTGTAGGGCTGAGGCTTTTTTTCCTGTCGATACATCAGCATAGAGCTATGTAGCTCCAGGACCTTCTTGCTCCCATCCTTGATACTCGGGAGAAAGGAGGTCTCGACCAGATGCGTCGTTGCCACGATATCGGGGCGCTCACGCATTAGATACTCTGTCATCTTGCGCTTGTGCTCCCGCATCTTGCGTAGGGTATTAAGAGCTCGCTTATGTAGCGGTATATGGAAGTCCGCAGCATAGTCGAGCCCGAAATTCGTTATCGGGATACTGGGGTCTATGCCATAAGCAGTAGGACGTCCATCATAATCGCAGGTAAGGATAGACACCTGATGCCCCTGAGACACTAGGTAATTTACCTTGCTTGTAAGCACACGTTCTACGCCTCCTCCGACACCTAGCTGATATATACAGTAAACAATCTTCATATTTCGTTGCGCCCTAGGCTCATTAGTTAAGACCCAATTCCCCCTTTGCACATTTATACATTTCGCTACAAAGGTACGCAAACTTGAGCTAATCGCAGCAAAGCCTTAGTTGTCAGAGACTATACTAGTTATCTCTGGGATAGCGGTGCTCACAGGGTGATGTCGCAGGCAAGTATATACAACAGTTTATTCACCTACCAGGGCAACACTTGGTCACCTAGTAAGCAAAGACATGGCCACCTAATAGGGGAACGAAGCTCTGCCTACTAGGTGACCATACGGCTGTGTATGATGAGGGGAAACTATTGTGTGCTCTGGATGCGTGGTGTGGCGTAGCTGAGGCCAGGCAAGGCATCCCGACCATCGAGTGTCGTCAGCGCAAAGGCAAACATCCACTTATTAAGGCGTACCTCGGGACGGCTAAAGCGGTCGATGGGGAGCTTGATAAGTACGCGGTTCCAGCCCTTGCGCAGAGATACTTGCATCGGCGGGCGTGCCGTAGCGTTCTCGTTGCCTAGCTCCTGCTCGTTGTCCCTCTGGGTATGCGTGGCCGTCCAGCGTGGGGGGAGTAGCTCCTGCCCATTGAGCCACACACGGCTCTCCTTATAGTCCCACTTGCCCTGCGGGGGCGCTAGGTCGCTCTCGGAGCGGCTATAGTTCTGCGTCTCTAGGAGTAAGCCAGCCTGCTGTGCCTGCTCGCTGTGTATCCACGCTGTGGCGTAGGCTGTGCTGTTGGGCTGAGGCTCGGCTATAAGGCTGTAGCAGGTCTTACCCCACACGTGGCGCAGATAGGCCCCCGAGCCATAGGTACCCTGCACGTAGGGGTAGTCGCCTGTACCGACCTCGGCAGGAGGGGCCAGACGTTCGGCACGGCAATCGGCTAGATAGCTCGCCTCGGGGGCGAAGCTACGGCTTAGGTCGCCCCCATTGTCGTAGACCGTGCTGATGTACCAAGCCGCGTGGCTCTGCTGTACGTAGGGGAAGGCTTCGTCTCGGAAGAAGCGTTGCTTGTGCCAGAGCATACGGCGCTCGAAGTCGATAAAGGCAGTGCGTGTGCTGTCCTTGGCGCTGAAGTCGAGAGCCGCTGTAGGGGCATCGAAGTAGCCCTCGCCACCGCCTATCCAACTGCGCTCTGCTAGGGCAAGCATGGCAGGATAGACATTATTCTGAGCCATGATGCTACGAGGGTCGGATATGAGCCTATCGTTCCACACGGCAGCGATGGTGCCAGCTAAGCCATAATTACCCTGAGGCCGGTCGTAGATACGGCTATGATAGAGCATCACGAGGTCGGCGAAGAGGTCGTAATGATTGATATAATGCAGGCGGCTGTCGATGGCGGGTATGCCGAGCTGAGCCTTGCCCCGATAGCTCCACAGATGGGTCATATCTATCTGCCCGAGCTTGTACTCCCAGCCGGGATTCCACGAGATAACCTTCTTGCCGAGGCTACGCACATAGGCCACCATCTCGGGGACGAAGTAGGGATCTGTGAACTTCACCTCGTCCGTCCCAATATGGATATAGGGGACCTCCATGGCCTCGCAGGCTTCTCGGAGGAGGACTTTTAGTGCGGCCTTGCCCTCGGGCGTCTGCATCCCGAAGCCCATAGCCCGCTCGAAGGCTGCGCTGTGCCCTGGCATATCAATCTCGGGGATGAGCATAACGCGTAGGCGCTTGCAATACTCTACGAGCTCACGAGCCTCGGCAAGCGTGTAATACTTGCCCGCCATGCGGGTCATAGAGGCGGCTGAGTTGAGCTGGGGGAAGGCCTTACTCTCTAAGCGCCACGCCTGATTCTCGGTGAGGTGCCAGTGGAACACGTTCACTTTGTAGCGCGCTAGGAGAGCGATTTGCCGTTTGAGTTCGTCTAGGGGAATATAGGTACGCCCTACGTCCTGCATATAGCCACGTATACGGAAGCTAGGCCAGTCGATAATCTCGCAGTAGTCGAGTGCTCCGCTCTTGGTCTGCGAGGCTAGTAGTTGGTCTAGTGTCTGTAGCCCACGATAAAGACCGAGGGGTTGCTGGGCCTCGATGCGGATACCGCTCTTATTGATGACGAGGCGATACGCTTCATTTTTGTTGTGCCTTACCTTAGGGAGGCTAGGGACGAGTACGCTCTCTAGGGTGATTTTGCTACTGGCATCGACGGCAATGCCATAAGTGCTGAGCGTCTGGCGCATCTCATTTTGGAGGTATATGCCCTTGACGTTTAGGCTGGCGAACTGCAATGTGCCTGCCTGCTGCTTAGCTATCTGAGGTTTGGGTAATAGGTGCTGTATGCCCGCCGAGGCGCTTAGCCCGAGAGTGCATAGGCTTAGCCCGAGGGCTAATGTGCGGAAGTACTTATAATTCATTTAATTGTTTGTTGTCTGTCGAGCGTAGCACTGATGCGACGGAGGTAGCTTATTCCCCCTGAGTTCCTTGCAAAGGGCTCAGGGTATAGTGTACATCTACTACTTCTTGATAATTTTATAGCTACGCTTGCCGAGGTCGCCTACGAGCTGGACCACGTAGACATAGCCCGTAGGTAGGGCCATCAGCGAGGTACGACTTTCGCCTTCGCCCAGCTCGTTGGTCTGCCACAGGTAGCCGTCTAGGCTATAGACACGCAGTGTCAGAGCTCCTCCAGGATTGTGTACGTAGACATCCCCCGCATAGTAGTAAGAGGGATAAAGCGTCTGTTCGCTGTCAGAACGTAGCAACTCATACTCCTGCTTTGTCCCCTTGACGAGAAGGTCTAGCCAAACGCTCTGCTGAGCGCCCTCAGCGATACCCCAGGCGCCACCACTACGCTTGTGCCAGATATCGTATGCACGGTATATACTGGTCGCACGTCTATTGTCGGTAAGGAGCGGATAGTCTAGCTGTTTGCTGTCGTCGGCATTCCTAATAGAGAGTAGATACTCGCCTGCGCTGAGCGTGGGTAGCTCTGTGCCTGGGACGAAAAGTTCCAGCTCATCGAGCCCCACAGTACGCTGTGCCGTGGTGAAGCCATCAGCCTTAGCATCATAAGCCTTATAGAGATAGTCGTCGAGCTGTGCCGTCCACAGTGGCTCGGTCTCGGCCGTCTTGCCATCGATACGGCGTAGCTCTATCTGATAGCTCTGTCCTGGGGTCAGGGTGGTATTCCCCTCGCCTAGGTGTAGGTAGACCCCGAGGGGCTGTACGCTACCCTTGATAGAGACTGTACGCCCAATACCAGCAACGCCACTGATGGGCTGGTAGCTGCGCCATACCAAGTCTTTGGTAGACTGCCCATAGTAGGGGCTGATACGTGAGATTATCCCCGTAGCACTCGCATGAGGGTCGTAACCCGAGAGCGTAGTGGCACCCGTGCCGTCGGGGTCTAGCCAGGGCTTGAGGGCTCTGCTTGGGTCCGTGTTTGTCCAGGTCTTATGGATAGCGTAGTAAGTATCTCTGGTGGGGTTACTACAGGTAGAGCTCCCTCCCGAGAGTGCCCCAATAATGGCCCCATCTTTGTCGAATAGGGGAGAGCCAGACGACCCCGCCTCTGTAATACCCGTTTCCCAAGCAAGGACACGCCAATGGCTCTGCGTCCACTGGTATACCGATAGGTCATAGTCTACAATGCGCAGCTCTTGGTCTGCGGCTATGCAGACACGCTTGGTAGAGGCCAGCGGATGGTGTATCCCATAGAAGGGAGCTACAGGCCGGGGCGATATATTCCAACCGCTGTAATACACGTTGTAGTAGTCGGGGATATAGGCTTGACCTGCATCGTTGGTAGGTAACCCTGTAATGCGTAGGAGTGCCATATCTGCATCGGTATTGTAGGCTACCAGCTCGGCTCCCGAGAGCGTTAGTTCCTCCGTGCCACGTAGGTTTTGGTCGCGAGAGGGACTCTCGAATCCAAAGAAGAAGACTGTAGATCGGCATATCTCATTGACCTTGTCCCAGCTCTCAGCCGTGCCGTTGTAGAGTCTATTGACGTTGTGCGCGGCTGTTAGGACGTATGCTGTGCCGTCGTTACGGGTGCTGTTGATGAGCGCCCCCGTGCCCATCGTATTACCCTCCATCACCATCAGGACGACAGAGCGTGCCTGCGCCCGATACTCGGGATAGGCCACGGCATTGGGGGCACAGCTAAGACGCTGTAGGCCTGTACCTCGGTGGTTGTAGAAGGGCTCCCCCATAGCGTTGCTAACGGCCGAGGCGCGCAGGCCTTCGCCCTGCTCGTAGAGGTCTAGCACGCCATAATGTAGCTGGGCGAGGTGTAGCTCTACGGCACTCCGAGCCATACCTGCGGGGAGGTTCAGCTCGAGACTAAGGGCCTCGCCACGGAGGTGGGCTAGGCTGAGTATATTGTGCGCATTGTTGTTCATGTGGGTGAAGGCGCCACGCAGGCCACTCTCGGCACTATGCACGAATAGGGCTGCGCCCTCGGGTAGGCGATAGCGGTCTAGATAGAGGCCTAGCGTCTTGGCCCCACGACAGCGGAGGCTCAGACGCCATACCTGCGAGCCATCGGCAGCCGTCTGCCACTCCCCGTGGGTCGAGGGGCTGAGGTCGAGAGGGAGCGTCTCGGCGAAGCTGAGCGTACGCACCTGGCTCTGTGGGTCTACCTGCGTCAGACGCCTCAGGCGCTCGGCACTGGGTGGGGTTATCTCTAGGGTGTCGACTTTCGTCAGGCTACGTGCCTGCGCCTTGCTCTGCATCGTTAGGGAGCTAGGTCGTGCCGGCACACGGAATTGTGCCGAGAGACTATGGGCGCCTAGTGTCAAGAGGCAGAGCGACAATAAGCAGACAAGGCTAGAGCGCAAGCTCTGCACTCTAGCCTTTAGGCAGGGAGCTAGCGCAGGCTGCGCTACGCCCCTATAGGATATCGGATTATTCATATTTGTATACGGGCTTACTTAGCCTGCTTGAGGGCCTTGTAGGCACTCAGGTAATGCTTATAAAAATGCTTCCACTCGGCACGCTCGGCCAGAGCGAAGCAAGCCGAGCGAATATCCCGCAGTGTGCCTAGCTTGCCGGTAGCGTAGCGCTCTAGCTGCTGTGCTATAGCCTCGGCTACCTCCTCGGCATTGTGATCGGTGCGAGCAAGTACCGACACGGGGATACCTAGCTCCTGTGCCTTGGCTTGGCCCGCCAGCTCCTCCTCGGCCCACAGACCGAAGCCTGCGTAGCGCGTCGTGATGGTGGGGACGCCAAAAGCAATACTCTCTAGCGGAGTGTAGCCCCAGGGCTCGTAATAGCTAGGATACACACTATAGTCCATACCACAGAGCAGCTGATAGTAACTAAGGCCCACGATACCATCCTGTCCCGTGAGGTAGACAGGGACTTGGATGAGATTTACGCGCTCGTCCACACGGTCTAGCCCTAGGTGGCGGAGGTGACTCTGCGTAGCATCCTCCTGCATATTGTGTAGCCAGTGCGTCAGCGTGGGGTGCTGTAGTGCTGCGCCTCCTGCTTCGGGGTGCTCCATGAGATAAGCAAGATCGGCACGAGGCTCTGCTACCCAGCCAGGGACGAGGACAAAGGCAAAAATACGACGCTTGCCACGATATGATTGCCGGAGCCGAGCTATGCTCTCCACATAGAGGTCTATACCCTTATTGCGATACTCATAGCGCCCTCCGAGGGACACGAACACATCACGCTCCCCGACCTCGATCCCCGTCAAAGCCTGGGCGATACTCCTGAGACGCTCCCGAGCCTCACGGCGTGCAGCATCGTACCTGCGCCCACGAGAAACAAAGTCCCCCTCGAAGCCGTTGGGTAGGACTAGTGGAGTACGCTCTAGCAGCTGTGTACACTCTGCTGCAGTAAGCTTGCTTACAGTGGCGAAGAGATCGCTTACGTGTGCGGCACGCTTCTCTACGGCATGCTTGGCCACGACGCCTAGCTCTCCTGCCATCTGGTCCCCATTGTAGTGAGGCATATAGGCATACAGCTCTTTGCCATTGCCGGCTATAGAGCGTCCTACCGTCGTGGCGTGAGTAATAAAAAGCGTGGGCAGCTCTGGGCGATGTGCCTTGCTATAGAGCAAGCCCATAGCCGTCTGCCACTCATTATATATACACATCACCTGCCCCCGACGTGGACGCAGTGTGTCTACCAAACTATGCATCACTCGGGCAGCAGCAACTGCGAAGAGACAACTCTCGTCATAGTCTCCATAGCCCTTGTCGCCCTCGATGCCATAGCGTTGCCACATCTCGAAGTAGAGCTCGCCACGCTCTTCCCATAGGGGACGGAAGTCTACGAGTATGGCGGCAGGCTCGCCTGGCACTGCCCAACGCCCTACGGCAGTACGCAGAGGGAAACTCTCCTGAACCTTATCTACCCAAGGGCTGAGTAGCTCGGGGACGGATGGCACGAAGTCCTGTGGTAAGTCGTCGTGTAGTGGGCCGACGAAGATAACCCGCCCTTTGTGGGCGCTCATCATCTCTCTAGCGCGTGAGGAGAGGACGGTATAGATACCGCCCATCTTGTTACATACCTCCCAACTGGTCTCTATAATCATCATACTGTCGTTCTCCTATATAGTCTCGTTATCTCTTGCAAAAGTACAAAAATAGTGGGTGATGCTTAGAGCCATGCAATGACTATAAGCAGACCCACTATCCACTAAGAGAGAGACTTTTGCAGACTCTGATAAGGCTAATATCGGGGGAAAGCGCGCAGGGTTTCGAAGTTCTGTATCTGGACGAAGGGCTTGTAACTCATCCCACGCAAGCCGACAACCCGAGGTTCTCGAGTGGATGGGGACTGGGCAAGCTCAAACTCATGCAGTATCGGATACCTTGGAGCTTTGGGAGTCTTTATCAGATCGTCTGAGTCCGTGATATACATCTTGGTAATAATCCCTTGCTCGTTGTACTCGCAACCCCACAATGTAATGGCATGTGCTCCAGAATAGCCTGGGTTAACATCCAATAGTACAACCCCTTCTTGCAGGGCCTTCAAGATCAAACGAGAGAAGACCTCTATAGCCGGCTTGGACTGGTCGGCGCTTCCTGTATCCCAGGTACGATAGCCCTTGGTTTCCTCTGAGAAATCATTGCCCCAGAGACCAATAATCCGCTCATACACCTGTCTGAGGTAGCCTCCGCTATTGGGTTTAGGCCGAGCATAGCCAACGGCATTGATCCCCTTATTCTCTCCGGTGAAGTACCAATGGCAGCCAATTGAGGATGTCGCGCCTAAGTTGTCCCAGTTGGACTTGAATAGCTCGAATATCCGAAGCTCGTACTCTACGCCTACTCCATTAGCAACACCGTCGGGCAGCTGATACCCAGATTTTGTATAGACATCCTGCCACCATTGCAAGGCTGTAGATGCTGCTGCCGCCCAGCACATCAGACCATCGGAGCCTCTGCCATCACCTTTTTTATTGACGTCATACCAACCGCTCTCCCGACTTACACCATAGGCAAAGAGGGTCCCAGCCTTACCTAGTACCACTTCCCTCCCTGCTGGAGGTGTGGGCTGCTCGACCTCTGTCTGAGGGGGAGTCGTAGGCCGAGCTGCTTGTGCTGTAAGACGAAGTGCATTGGACTTGTGCTTCTCTTTGTAGAGAATATAGACCTCATAGACTCCTGCTTTGTCTGTAGCGAATGCTCCATCTACAAGCGTATGAGGTACTCCATTTATAATGTACTGATAGCCCCCTTGTAGCTGTTCCCCATTGCACGTAAACGTTAGCACGACCTTATCCTTAGCATCGGCTATAAGGCTCTGCTTGTCTGCTGTCAATATGAGAGCGTAGCGTTCTTCTGGTCCTTGCTCTTTGGGAGAGGTAGGTGCCACAGGGGGATTCGCTGGGTCTACTATTTCCGCCTTAGACTCTAGGACTTCCTCTTGCTTACCACAAGAGCCCAAAACAAAGCCAAGGAGAAGTATAGACAATAGTATTCGCATCATCATTTAGGGTATCTAGCGCTATTTTAACTGTATATTTAAGGCACAAAGATATGCAAATAGAGCGATTTGCCAGGCTCTCATGCTCAGCTATTGATATAGATACGGGCTACACGAGGCGAAATACAGGTAAGCACTTCGTAGGGGATGGTACTGCCCACACCCAGCACCTATATCCCTCGGCAACGTGCTAGGCTCTCTCGGGCATAAGCTACTATATCCTCGACGCCATGTATCGGGCTTAGCGCTGGCGTCTGCTCTACCCACTGGCGTTCCCAGGCTGCGAAGTCAAAGGGCTGTCCGCTACGTCTGGAGGCGAAGTAGTGTTGCCAACGAGGTAGATAATAGTCCCGAATCAAGCCCGACCACAATCGCGCCGAATAATCGTCTACTGGTGGCCCCCATATCGAGATGATACGCCTAGCATTGCGCTCGTAGGCCTGACGCTCCTGCGATGTCGTGCCACGGCCTCGAGCATAGTCTAGCCACGGCTCTAGCCGGTGTGTCGGATGCTTAGTGAGCAGGGCATCCATCCTGTGCATAAGCTCGACGAAGAGCGCCTCATCTTGCTCAGCCGTCCTCAGCCGTCCCTCGGTATAAGCACGCTCGATGCGCTCGACCAAGCGCTCAGCCTTAGCCCCTAGGTAAGCCACGGCCCAATCCGCCAAGTCGTGCGCAAACAGAGGAGACGAACGGAGTATATCTGCAGAGTCGGCCAACAGCTCCACAGCCTGGCAGAAATCCTCGTTGCTGCAGACTGTCCCCTTAGATTTCAGGCCCGGACGAAACTGCCAGCGATAGCGAGGGTGGTCGGTAAAACTACCATACACCGAGCGCCTGAGTAGGGCCCAAAACTGACCTAAGGCAGGCGTATATACTCCATAGCGACTACGACAGTAGCCCTCTAGCCAGGTCTCTAGATCGAGCTTAGTATCCCGCCATGCGGCCTCTGAGAGGAGCTCGTAGATAAGCTCGTTATTCTCTAGTCCCTCGGGCGCCATACCGTAGCCCCGCAGTCTACCCTTATGCGGGGAGCGCAATGCCTCTAGGTGGCCATTGGCATAGAAGTCTAGCACGCCCGTCATGGCCGTCTTACCTCCCATATTCGGGATAAGGCTATATATCCAGGGCTTGCCATAGAAGCCCTGGTAATACTCCCAATTGACGGTATTGCGCCAGAAGTGGACGTTGTAATCGACTGCTAGGTCTAGCAGCAGCATCCCCTCATCAGGGACACGGCTTAGGAGCGCCTGCAATGTCTTCTGGTCCCAAATATCACGTTGATAGCCAAACATCCAGCCCTGCATCACCCACACAGCCTGCTCGTTGCCCGAGCGAATAGATTGGTACAAACGCTCACCATAGCGTGCTAACTGCTCGTAGCGCACAGGGTCTCCGTGTGGCGGGAAAGGGATCTCCATCTCGTTGAAGCTATCAGCAAGGTAATAACGCCCCCCTCCAAACTCTCGCTCCCACTCCTGGATAAACATCTGACCGATACGGAGGAATAACTCCTCATCTGGCATGAGCATCCAGTTGCGGAAAGCACCACCCCACGAAGTCTCCACTATCTTCACCTGAGGATATACCCTGCTAAGGGCCTTGGGGACAAAGCCCGAGAAAGCTGGGCATATGGGTGTCATCCCGAGCGACCGCATCCTGTCTAGGATACGGTGCTGTAGCGCTATCTGACCCTGATGCCAGCGCTCAGACAGAGGCCCATCGATGCCACTGATGTTGCCCATACGCATCCAGGGCAAATGCGCAGGACCTACAAAATAGTCGGCTATCTCCGCCTCACTAAGCCCCAGACGACGCCATACTCGTGCCGAGATGGCTTCCTGAGCCACCAAAGCAAGGGGCATATTGATACCATGCAGAGCCATCCAGTCTATCTCGCGCTCCCAACGCTCCCAGTCCCAGTAGGGCATCGTATAGCCGTAAGTAACCACATTGAGATAGTAACGATGGACAAAAGGGGAAGAGGTCCGCTGCCTGGGCTCAGCTGTGAGCTTGCTCGGTAAGTTTAGCCGATTGCCACTCCACGAAGAAAGACCATATCCATGGCGCCGTATATAGTCATAAAAGCCACGGCATAGAGCTATCGGGCTACTGCCTCGGACGATGAGGCTGTCGCCAGAGACCTCTGTCTCGAAAACATCGCAGCCCTCCACAGACTCGAGTCCTAAGTCTAAGCGTAGCGGAAGCTCCCTAGTCTCGGCAAAGCGCTCAATCACCTGCCGAGCAGATCTAGTCCCCTCAGCAAAGAGTAAGAGAGGGTACAGGGTAATGATGATAATAATGATGCGCATAGCGATGAAATAAAGCTAGGTGCAGCCATGGCGCTCCGTACGAGCCTCAGGCTACACCTAGCATATTTATAGAGTCATGAATAGTGCTACTTACTGAGCGTTAGCGTTATGGTCCATACTTTCTCGGTACCATCGGCTGCTGTCAGCTTGTATTTGCGAGGCTGGGTCCAGTCGCCCGATAGCCCTAGTGCAGGAGCACCATCCAAGGGTGTAGCCCTACATGCAGTAGGCAGATTGACGGTAACGACGAGCTTGCTGGCCTCTACAGCTGCCAGCTGATCGGCAGGGAAGCCCCTGGGGATACTAGCATTAATCGTTACTGTAGCCTGCTCCTTGTCTATGGTGCTCTTCTGGGTAAGTGAGGCCTGTAGGACCTTGTTCTCACCACTGGCGGGGTCCTTGACATCGGCAATCCATCTGAAGGCTACGCCATGGACCGAGAGGATGTCGGCGTCCTGCGCATTGGGTAGAGGCTCTAGATTGCTTTTGAGGCAGCTCGTAGCCACGAGAGCAACTATCACGAGCGCTAGGATATTGATTATCTTTTTCATTGCTTTGTCTACTGTTAAATGATAATATTACCAACCAGCATTCTGAGCATCCTCGATGCCATAGAGGCGGCGTTGCTCTATGATACTCTGAGGGATGGGGAATAGATAGCGTCGTGCCGTGAAGTTGCGGTTCCATACGCCCGTGAGCGTTACCTGCCCAATCAGCGCCTGGCTGTAGTCTCGCGACATTTGTATCTTGTATACAGGGCGGTTGAGGTCCTTGATGACAGCCCCCTGCTCCTGGCCCACAGAGCGCTCACGGCCATAGTTGGCATAGCCTCCGTATTTACCCCAGCGTAGGTAGCTGAAGTAGATGTCGCCGTTCTCCATCGCCATCTCTACACGACGCTCTCTCATATAGTCTCGCCAAGCCTCCTCCTCGGTAGAGGCTGTAGAGGCTGGTAGACCACCGTGCGTCTTGCGCGTCTCGTTGAGGGCCTTTACGGCACCACTGATGTCTTTCTTTAGGAGCTTAGCCTCGGCAAGGTTCATGTAGGCTTCTCCCGAACGCGCCAGCACGTAGTGGTAGTCGGTCTTGACAGCGTAATTGATATTAGGCTCATAGCTTGTGCGTAGGGTTTTGCGCCAGTAGTAGCCCGTAACCGTATTGTACCAGCCACCATCCTCTTTGTCTCGTACTCCTTGGGCGACATTCCCATCGAGGTTCATCGTCAGATACTCGCCCATATAGGTAGAGCCATCACGCAGTATGGTAGCATCCATACGCTTATCACGGTGCGCATACATCAGCTCCGATATACTCTTACCCACACCACTCTTGACACGGTAGTAAGCTCTGAATAGAGGGCTCTCCTCCTTGTTGCGCCCCGCATCACTTAGGTCTTGGGGAGAGGGTATACGTCTGGGCTGGCCATTCTTTTGGTTATACTGGTCTATCTGTCCCGCAGTGGTAACCGTAGAGGCATCGAGTATATCTACATTATCCACAAACTGGCTAGCCTCATACCATGGCTTAGCCGTCTGGTCCCTCTGGTCAATGACTAGGTATTGGTCCACGAGGTCCTGAGTGGGGAAGATCGTTGCCCAGGCCTCGAAAGTACGTGCCTTCGCATTCTTGAGAGGCTTAGGTGTGAGCGCATTGGTGTTATCATCCGTAGGGATATTGGGCGCTACACGTATCATATCTGAGGTAGATCCTACGGTGAAGGCCTCAGCCAGGTAGTACTTAGCCCAGATGATCTCACCACCCGAAGCTGAGTGGTTAAACATACTGGCATAATCGCTCGTAAGTGGATAGCGGGCGATCACAGCCTCAGCCGACTCAATAGCAAGGTCTAGGTAGCTAGCATCCCCCGTGTAGGCGTAGGCCTGCAAGGCCGCCCTACTACGTATGAGGTGCGCTGCGTACTTATTGGCACGACCTACAGGCGCTGTCTCTGGCATAGCCTCGCAGGCTGCTGTAAGGTCCTCCATCACGAGCTTATAGCTCTCGGCAACGTTGGCAGTAGCCTTGAGCTTCATAGCCTCCTTATCTCCGGCACTGAGCACCTGCATAATAGGCACGAAGCGCCCCATCTTGCGGGTCATATCGTAGAACAGCATCCCACGCAATAGGCGCCCCTCGGCGATAAGCTCCTTGCGCTTGGTCTCGCCTAGCGAAGTCGAAGACGTGGCCTGCTCTATGAGTTTATTGCAGGCTCTGAGTTGGCCGAAGCGCCCGAAGTCATAGTTGGTAGAGGCACTGAGTCCCTCCTCGGTAACCGTGCCATTATAGCCTTCACCTCGTGAGACCTGAGAGCCCTGTATGCCGTTAGGGGTCAGCACCTCCCATCCTGCAGACCCTACATAATAGTTGAGTACATGGTTATAGACACCTAGAGCAAATGCATCTGCCGTAGCTGCACTACTCCATACCAGAGCTTCGTCGTACGACTCCATGGGCTTAGTGTCCATCACGTCTGAGCAGCTAGAGAAGAGCAAGGCCCCAGTAGCACAGACTAGGCTATATTTAATATATTTATTCATATCCATTCTTCGTTTAGAATCCTAGGTTGAGACTGATGGCCAGAGTGCGCTCGTTGGGATAAGAGTAGTTCTCCGTGCTCGCATTCTCTGGGTCTAGGCCATACTTGGTGGCCTCTGATAGGGTAAAGATATTCTGCCCCGAGATAGCTACCTGAGCCTTGGTGAGCCACTTCACACCCTTGAGAAGTGAATACTTGAGGTCATAGCCCAGCTTAAAGTCCTTCATACGTAGGTAGGTCCCGCTGATGAGCCAGAAGTCGCTACTGAGGTAGTTATTGGCACCATTACGGCTAGAATTGGACATCAAGCGTGGGAACTTGGTATCTCTATTCTCTGGCGTCCAGTAATCGGTCTGGAAGTCGTAGATAATAGGCAAAGTAGCCGTCTGTGCAGAGTTCATACGCAAGGCGTTGCCAGCGTACATATCGAAGGGCGTTGCCCCCTGGAAGAGCATACTCAGGCTCCAGCCCTTGTAGCCAAAGCTCAGATTGATGCCATAGTTACCACGAGGACGAGAAGGGCGCCCTAGGCGATGCAAGTCGCTATTATCGATCTTACCATCGCCATTGAAGTCGTAATACTTGATGTCCCCTGCAGTGAGCTCTCGGCTAACCCCATTGGGCCAAACACTCGCAAAGACATCGTCTGCACTGCTGTAGTAGCCTTGGTTCTTGAGGAGCGTACCATAGTAGCCGTACTCTTGGGTCGAACGTGTATACGGATTCATCAGAGCGAGCTCAGTTTCTGCTGGCTGACGGTTCCACATCTCTTGATAGGTCGTGAAGGTCGCCATCACATCATACTTGAAGTCCCCCCTCTGATCTCTCCAGCCGAGCTGAAACTCATAACCCGCACGGCGCAATTCTCCATTAGTAGAAATACGTGGCAAGCTCTGCCCTAGAGGAGCTGTATAACCCGTATCCTTAGGGTTGGGAGCATAGAGGAAGCCCCTAGTGCCGTAATAGAAATAGTCAAACGACCCATATAAACGGTTGTTTAGTGAAGCAAAGTCGAAACCGATATTAAACTGATTGGTCGTAAACCAAGTAATATCCTGAGAGGGGATACCGCCTTCGCTGAAGGTCGGCGTAAACTTACCATCGATCACTGCTCCCTTGGGATTCATACCATACGAGGGTAGATACTCGAAGCGGCCTAGGGCATATACCCCACCCCAGTTGTCTAGACCCACCTGACCGTAAGAGCTACGCAGCTTGAGCATGTCTAGGATGTGCCGCTCTTTGAGCGTGCGCATAAAGGCCTCATCGCTGGCAATCCATCCGAGAGAGCCTGAGAAAAATGTCCCCCAACGACGATGACGTGGGAAGTTATCCGAGCCATCATGGCGCAGTGCGGCCTCTACGAAGTAACGGTTAGCAAGGCTGTACTTGACCTGTGCTATATAACCCGCACGACCACGCTCCCACTCTGAGCCGTTGTTGGTCTGAGTGTCTGCAGGACCTGCCGAGAGCTGATCAATCTCGAAGAGGTAGTTCTCACGCTTCTCCGTATACCAGTCCCCATGCGAGTAAGTGCTCTCATAACCAGCGAGTGCATCGATCGTATGCTGACCAAAGCTACGGTTATAGGCCACGAAGCCCTGTAGGTTGTACTGGTGCATCGTGCTGGTCTCGTGCTCCAGCAGTGGGGTGCCCGCACGGCGTCCCTCTAGAGAGTCCCAGCTGTACTGCTTAGCATCCTTGCGCCAGTACTTACCAGTGCTGATGTAGTAATTGTAGTTACCGTTGGCTCTTAGGCTAAGCCCTTTGACGCCAGGTACGGCCCACTCTAGCGCCACGTTTCCGTTGATAGAGCGCTGACGGAGGTCGCTATAGCCAGCATCTGCCGAGGTCTCAGAGACGGGGTTATCGCCCGTATCATAGGGCAATCCGTGCTTATTGAGCCCTGGGGTAAGCGGGCTTTTATCCTGTATGTGCGAGAATATTTGGTAATATGGATTCCCCCCTGTAGTAAGCTTACCAATCGTAGAGGCATAGGGGTGATAGGTCTTCTGGATGTAGCCATCGAGCGTCGCTGAGGTCTTCAGCCCGATAGACTCTATGTCTGAGCTTTGGCTCAGGCGGAAGTTGGTCCTATTGAGATAGTGCGTATCACTCTTGTAGAGCGAGTTTTGGTTGATATGCCCGAGCGAGATGAAGTAGCGGTTTGCCTTAGTGCCTCCGCTCATACGGAAGTTGTGCTTGGTCTGTGGGGCCCAGTCTCGTAGTACGAGCTCTCGCCACTTCCAGTTACCATAGTTCTGTGGGTCGCTACCGTCACGCATCTTCTGTATAGCTTCGTCCGAAAACGATGGAGCCAGGCCATCATTAGCACGTGCTATATTGGCGTACTTGGCACGATCCCACGAGTCCATAACATCAGGCCAGATAGCAGGCTGTGCTATACTGTGGTTGATACCGTACTCAAACTCAGGCTTACCGATAGTACCTTTCTTGGTCGTTACCTGTAGGATACCATTGGTAGCACGTGCTCCGTATACCGCCGTAGCAGAGGCATCCTTGAGAATAGACAGGCCCTCTACATCCTCAGGAGCAAGGTTCACGAAGTCTTCGTAATCACGGATAACTCCATCAATAACGACTAGAGGAGTACCGCCACCACGGATGGAGATAGACTGCTTCTTGTTGATACCACCACCGCTACCAACGACGATAAGCCCCTTGGAGCGACCTGCCAGACCTTGGGTCATATTGGTGAGTGGGATGTTTTCCATCTGCTTGGCATCTACGGTAGATACCGAGGATATTAGGGCACGCTTAGTCGTAGTACCATAGCCTACTACTACCACGTCGCTCAGCTGGCTGGCATCATCACGCATGATGATATCGAGGTTCGCTAGGCCATTTACTGGCACCTCTTGGGTTTTCATACCCACATAAGAGCATAGGAGTACGGCATTCTTGCTGACACCCATCAGAGTAAAGCGCCCATCTAGGTCGGTAGCAACCCCCTGATTGCTCCCCTTAACCCGAATACTTACGCCGACAAGGGGTTCATTTTTGGCATCCTTAACGACACCTTTTACGGTGAGTGTATTCTGGGCCAGTACCGACCCTGCAGAGACCACCAGAGTCGCTGCTACCAGGCCTGTAGACCTAAGAAAATTACCCCCCCCTAAAGTAAAATTATGTAAAAACTTCATGGAGATATTTATTTTGAGTGTGTGATTATACTACTGATTCCGCTCCGGATTAAGCACCCTTTGCCCTGCAAATATAATACTTCCGCTCAAATAGACAAGTCCTCACTATATATACTGCAGGGCAGCCAAAAGCGTAGCCACCACAAACCCTGTATTCATCGAGCCTGTAGCCGCCTAGTAGATCGACCAATGGCCGCCTAATAGGTGGACATCGGTCCGCCTAATAGGGGAACAATCGTCTGCCTATTAGGTGGCGAAAGCGCCCCCTGAGACTTATGCTCATGGGGCGCTTAATACTTTATAATGGCGAGCCTAGGACATTGACCGTAGACTCATAGCTGGGAGAGCTACGGATATACCATCAGCTATTGATATAGATACGGGCTACACGAGGCGAAATACAGGTAAGCACTTCGTAGGGAATCGTATCCCCAACCTCGGCCATGCGCTCTAGGCTGTTGCCCTGAGCACCGAAAACCACTACCCTAGCCCCCACCTGCGCCTCGGGAGCCGCACTCAGGTCTATCATGCAGGCATCCATACACACATTGCCGACTATCGGGCAGAGCTGCCCATCCACCTCTACCTGCCAGCGCCCATTGCCATAACGCCGCAGCAAACCATCAGCATAGCCGATGGGCAAGACCCCTATACGTGTGTTGCGCTCCAGCTGCCCCCTACGCCCATACCCCACAGTCTCTCCTGCCGAGATTTCCTTGATTTGGAGTATGCTGGTCGTCAGACGGGCTACAGGCTGTACCTCGGAGCGTCCCGAGGGGCTAAAGCCATATAAGCCTATGCCGAGGCGCGCCCCTCCGAAGGGATAAGGCTCTGCGAAGCGCTCTAGGCCTGCCGTATTCAGTAGATGCAGGAGCGGAGGTGTCTGCTGTGGCAGGGCTGCGATGAGCTTCGTGGCGAAGCTGCGGAAGCGCTCTGCCTGCTCAGCGGTAAAGTCGTCGAAAACAGCCTCGTCGGCCCCTGCTAGATGGCTGAAGATGCTCGACAGGCGAATGTCGTACTGCTCCACGAGGGCCACAATAGCAGGTATATCCTCCTCGGAGAAGCCTAGGCGGTGCATACCGCTATCGACTTTGAGGTGCAGCCCTGGGCGTGCCTCGGGTTGGAAGCTACGCCCGAATAGCTCTAGTAGCTCCAGAGAATACACCTCGGCATCTAGGCGATAGGCCTGCAGTGTCTGTAGGCTCGATACCTGAGGATTCATCACGATAATATCAGCATCGATACCACGAGTACGCAGCGCCTTGCCCTCGTCTGCTACGGCCACAGCTAGATATTGTACCTGCCGACTCTCGCAGAGTAGACGAGCAATCTCTAGCGCACCGAGGCCGTAAGCATCAGCCTTGATCATGCAGATAAAGGCATTCGCCTCTGGCAGTCGGCTGCGGTAATAGGATAAGTTTCGCCTGAGGGCTCCGAGGTCTACCTCCAGACGTGTGGTATGCTCACGCAGAGCGAGCTGGCGTACCAGCTCCTCCAGCTGTTGCTGGCGAGAGCCCTTGACCAAGAGCGCCTGCTCAGCCAGGAGTTCCTCTCGGTAATCCTGCATCAGCGCCTCTATACTAGCGCTATGGCTTAGTCGCAATCCGTCGGTCTCGGCCAGTAGTAGCGGCTCCGTCCAGCCAACGAGATAGACACGCTCTAGAGCACGAGCACGGAAGCGATCACCGAGTGCCCTCGCCAGCGCCTCTGGGCTAAGCCCCGTCTGCTCTATGCGCCCGAGTACAAGGGCTCTACCATGGTAGCTAGCCAGTACACCGAGAGCAAGGTCCAACGCATCTAGGTCATTGCTGTAGCTGTCGTTGATGAGTAGGTGCCCGAGGGCATTCTCTTTCAGCTCCAGACGCATCGGCAGTGGTGTTAGCTCGTGCAGATGTCTGAGCGCCTCGGCATAGTGCTGAGGTAGACGCTCTGCGATATAGCCTAGGGCGAGAGCAATGTTCTCCCGGCTGGCACGGTCGCCCAGAGCAAGGTTGCTGCCCTCTCTCTGCTGACCGTATGCAGCATAGACATCGTAGACCTGCAGAGAAGGGGCGATACTATGCAGGCTATCGATAGCACTCTGCACCTCGTCGGCGTGCGTCTCCTCGGGGTCCATATAGTAATAGAGTGTCTGCGCCCTATGGGCAAGCAGTAGCTTCTCGGCATACAGTGTGGCAAGGTCTGCGAAATGCTCCCTATGGGCAACACCGAGGTGCGTGAGGAGCACCTCATCGGGCTGTATCATCTCCCGAAGGCGTATCATCTCCCCAGGCTCACTAATGCCTGCCTCTATGAAGGCTAATTCCGTCCCGAGGGGCATCGATAGCAAGGCTAGGGCAACACCTACCTGACTATTGTAGCTACCAGGCGAGCGGTATAGGCGAGGCATCTGCCTATAGAGCAGCGTGTATAGCATCTCTTTGACGATAGTCTTGCCATTGCTTCCTGTGATGGCTACGATATGTGCGCCTATACGCTGTCTATGCGCCTGTGCTAGGCTCTGTAGGCTACCGAGCGTGTCCGGCACACGGATGAAGACAGCCTCGCGATACCGCTCTGTATAAGCCTCGTCCCACTCGGAGACGACGAAGCAGCGTACCCCCCGCCTATAAGCCTGAGCGATATAACGATGCCCATTGCCCGTGCGGGTAACAAGGCAAAAGAATGCGTCGCTACCGCCAAGGCCTACGGCACGGCTATCATGAGCGACACGCTGGATATCTATACTGCGCTCCCCTGCGACCTCAATAGCCCCTAGAGCCGTGGGTATAGCGCTGGTGTTGAAGAGTATCATTGTTTCTATTTATTTGGGACAAAGGTACGCAGACTCTTGCACCTGACACACAACGAGGGCTAGAGAGTTTAGCGGTATCGTACCACTAGTCTCTCTAGCCCTCGGCTGTATCATTGGGCGCTACAGCTCTCGCTCGGGGAGCGGTATCCACTGCACCCTGCGGGTAGCGAAGGCTGCCGTCGCCTCATCCTCTACGAGACGACGCCTTAGGTCCGCCGTACGCTCGCCACGCACGGCTAGATAGATACGCCTTAGGCGTGCTATCTCGGCAAGGCTGGGCTGGTCGCTGAGCTGGCTAGCGCTGTCGTAAGTGGCGATAAGGGCATTGACCTCGCTAAGGGCATCGCCTGTATAGAGACCTCGCAGTATCAGCTCGGCTGTCGTCAGGCGCACATCGGCATTATCCACTAGTACGAGCGTGCTGTGCCGTGTGAGGTTACTGATATATATATTGTAGACTGATGGGTTCTTGGCATCGAGTACCTTGTGCGCCAGAGGCAAGGCTCGGCGCTCAGCTTCGCTCTTACGCAGAGCCTCTAGAGCTGGGCTCACCTGCACATCTCGGGCATCGCTACCGAGGGCAGAGAAGACGGCATTATCCGCCCCATTGCTATTGTAGATGATACCTAGATGCTCACCACTACGGAGGCTACTGGGCAAGAGCTTCGAGGCCTCGGCATACTTCCCCTCGTGCATGTACAGACGCATATCGAGGGTGCTCAGCTGGCGCAGGGCTAGCTGAGGGTCGAAGTTTTTGAGCCCCGATAGGCTAGCGTCCCCGACAGCCGCTGTGGCCTCGGCATAGTGCTGATGCGCACGCTTGAGCAGGCTCTCGTGGCTCTCTATCTGCCCTCTAAGGCGTAGCCCACCGCCCTTGGCACTGGGCGTAGTAGAGTAGGTCTCGGCTAGGTATTGTAGGGCTAGGCCCGAGCCTAAATGGCCAATATAGCGAGCATAGGCACGCACGGCATCGCTGCCCTGACCGGCCTCAGCAGTCTCCTGAGCTACGGCCAGCACCTCCTCGCTACGGCTATATAGGTCGTGTAGCTTGTTCCACAGGGTGGTGATAGTCCCCGAGCTGCTCGTAACGGCATCGCTAGAGAGCTCACGATAGAGGAGCGCATTAGGCACGGCACCCTCTGTCAGCTCGTCGCTCATTGCCCCGAGGGCGAGCTGCGTCTGTGCCGTGGCCTCGCCTATCAGAGTACGTGTATTGGCGATGAGTGGGCCATCGGTGAGGCTATTGCTAGCCACTAGAGCGAGCATATTAGGCTTGCTTATCTCACTACGGCTGAGCGTATTGCTCGGTGTAGAGGCTTGGTCTATCCATTTATCACAGCTAGAGAGGAGAGCGGTCGTGGCGAGCGCTAGCACAGCTATTTTGATATTCATTGTTGCGAAGTCTTAGAATTGAAGGGTCAGTGTCCCCACGATGGTGCGCGGCGTAGGCGCATTGGTAATATCACGCGATAGATTACCTACAGCACGAGTAGCACTCTTACCACTATTGCTCTCTACCTGAGGCTCGGCACCACTATAGTTCGTTATGAGCCATAGGTTCTGTGCCGAGAGGCTGAGGCGTGCGCCCTTGATAGCCCCCTCAGAATAGCGACGTGCCAAGTCTCCAAGGTCGCAGCTGAGGCTAAGGCTAGAGAGTCTTAGGAAGTCGGCAGGCTCGATATAGTTGGCTCTGAAGCGTGCTGTCGTGGCCAGCTGCTCGGCCACGGCACGGTACTCGGGCGTACCTACTGTCTGAGCCTTGAGGGCCTCTAGCTGCTCGTAGCGCTGGCGGAGATTATCCCCTAGGCCTGCTACGTTGTAGAGCGTCTGATTATAGACGGAGGCTCCGAGGGCGTAGCTAAGCTTCGCCCCTAGGGTAAAGCGCCTTGCGAAGCGGAGGTCGAAGCCGAAGCTACCGTTGAAGTCCGGGAAGGGCTTACCGAGGTAGCTCTGTTCGCTACTCTCTAGCGCCCCCACTTTGGCATTGTAGCTATCATCGGTGTTGTAGGCAGGACCTGTAACGGTACGGTAGTAGAAGGCATACACGGGCAAGCCCTTGCGGATGATATTAGGTACATTGACGATGTCTTGTCCGCCCGTGTCCGTTACCTCGTTGGTCTGGTAGTTGACACTGGCATATACGTCTAGGCTGTTGGCCTTGTCTCTAGTTTCCCATAGACGGCCGTTGTAGCTCAGCTCTGCCCCGAGGCCACGTATAGAGCCCACGTTGCGGGGCTTACTACCTACCCAGCCATCACTGGCGAGTTGCTCCTCGTAGATAATAGCATCGCTCGTCCACTGCATATAGCCCGTTAGGCTCAGCTGATGGCGGCCGAGCGAGAGGTCGGCCCCAAGCTCCCACTCTCGGCTACGCTCTGGGCGAATGTCTGGGTTGCCGAGATACTGAGGCTTGACGAGCGTACCATAGGCCGAGGTCCCCTGCATGATGTACGATGTATAGGCATCGTTGGGCTGTGGTAGACGTCCGCTCTCGCCGTAGGCTGTGCGTAGCTTGAGACGCTCCCAGTTGTAGCTCACGCTCAGCGAGGGATAGAGTATGCTGGCGACGTTGGCCCCGATGAGGTTGGAGGCATCACGACGCAGGCCGAGGTTGATAAAGAGCTTATCACGATAGCCGAAGAATAGCTCGCCATATAGCCCCCAGGTACGCTGCTCGTAGCTCGTCTCGCTGACCTGGCGCTCACGTGCTGCCGATACATTGTCTACGTCTCCCCCGAAGCGTGAGGCATTGATAACATAGCTCTCTTCGTAGCGACGTACCAGCTGCGAGAGCAGAGTGGCGTTGAGCAGCCAATCCTCGCCCAGGCGCAAGCGCTTATTGAGCTTAACGTCCCAGTTGAGATTGCTGTTACGTCTATTGCTAACGTTCTTGGCTCCCTCGCTGTTGTTGCCTAGGAGGTAGCCATAGGGGAGCAGATAAGTCCCCTTGATGTAGTTAAGGTCTAGGCCCAATAGGGTCTCTAGTTTGAATCCGTGTGGTAGTACATATCCAGCCCTCGCTGTACCGAGGATACGGTCGTTGGCGTAGCGCCAGCTCTGAGCACGCCATACCTGCTCGTCCACATAGGGCCAAGGCTTCTGGTTAATCATCAGATTCCAGATAGCATCATAGCGTCCCATAGCGGTCTGCGGTAGGCTAATATCCCCATTGGTATAGCTGGCTGTTAGGTCTAGGGTAAGCGGTCCCTGGCGTAGATCGTAGGCAGCACGCAGCGTACCACGCTTGTCTCTATTGCCAGGCACAATGCCAGCGACATCGTGGTAGTTGGCAGAGACGAAGAGCTTATTGCCCTCGGCTAGCTGCTTGCTCAGACCAGCATAGAGCTTGTGCTGCATACCCTTGACGAAGAAGCCATTGAGCGCATCATTATTTACGAACTGGTCATACTTGCGCACTAGCTCTGTCTGGCCGAGGCTATACTTGAGCTCTAGGCCTAGACGCTTGTCACCACGGGCTATAGCCGCCCCTCCACGCTTGGTGGTGATGACAATTACCCCGTTGGCGGCCTCTGCGCCATAAGAGGCTGCTGCTGCTGGGCCCTTAATCACATCGATGCTAGCAATATCCTCCATGGGCAGGTCATTGAGCCCGCTAAGCGCATCCTGAGCGCTATTGATGTCGGAGGTATTACCGCTGTGGTAGCGTATGCCGTCTACATATATAATAGGGTCTCGGTCCATGCTGAAGGTAGCCCCACTGCGCATATTGAAGCGGATGGGCATACCTACCTTACCATTGCTCTGGAACATCTGCACCCCGCTGACACGTCCGTCGAGGAGCTCGCTGAGGTTGCTGTGTGCGCCCGTAGCCGATAGGCGTGCTACATCGACCCTATCGACCTTACTGCCGACGGCCTTGCTGCTACGGGCACTGGCGATACTGGCCGTTACCACGAGGTCCTGTAGCCGACGTCCTGCCGTCAGGCGTACATCACGCTGACGACGTAGTTGCTCGGCGCTTAGGCGGATGGTTTCGTAGCCAACGAAGCTAATATCCACGCTGTCGCCCTCGGCCAGCTGTATCTGGTATTGCCCCTTGAGGTCGCTCACGGCACCTTTGCCACGCAAGGCACGCAGGCTAGCACCGGGTAGTACTTCGCCAGTCTCGGCATCGAGTACGCGTCCCTTGAGCGGGGCCTGCGCTACTAGTGTATTCGCTCCGAGGACGAAAGCTGTGCCGAGGAGTATTGTTTCCTTTATCATTGGGTTATATTCTGTCTCTATGCGCCACTCTACGAGACTGTGCAAAGATCTCAATACAGCAGCGCTGCAAAGGTACTGCCCCCCATCCCCCCTCTAAATACCCAATCAAGGGGATATTACCCCTCTCTGCTACCTAATACTAGGTACGTACATAAGCGAGACAGAGACCTCTGGGCATACAAAAAACTCCGCTACGTGTTTCCACGCAGCGGAGGCTAGTAGTCTAGGGCGACCCCTAGATAAAATATGAGCCCTAAAAGCGAAGACCTACCCCTAAGCGCAGGCTATTATAGTCCGATGGTGAGGACAGTATATAGGCAGCATCGAGGCTTAGACTCTGCCACTCATATCCGATCCCCAAGGAGGTCTGTCCCTTCCCGACCTGTGTCTGATAACCCAGTCTGAAGGCCAGAGCCTGCCAAAGCTTTAATTCGGCACCGCTCGATAAGCTCAGCTGTCGATTATTGTCGTGAGCAAAAACATAGCGCAGACCTAGACCTAATCCTAGCATAACTGTGCGAGAGATGTCTGTTACCCCCGATGCTGAGAGGCTCAGTGCACTGGGCGGCTGTACGCTACGCCCATCTTGTCCATAACGTACGTGCGACCCTATATGCTCCACAGCGGCACCCAACTTGTAGCCAACGACCTGGGAGCCCACATCCATCACATCTCGGTAGACAGCACCGAGCGAGAGTAGAGCCACATGGGCAGTCCCCCCATTATAAGCGTTGACGTAGGAGGCTACACCATAAAGTGCGAAATGTGTATTAACTCGATAGGCATAGCCTAAATCTATAGAGAAATCCATAGGTCGTAGCGAGCCTAGGTAACCATAGGCATCTACAATATCCACCGACAAGCCACTGAGGAGGCGTCCTCCGACAAGGACAGCGTGCCGCTCGCTGATCTGATAGCCTAAACTCAGCGTATTAAACAACTGACGACCTCCGGCTACCTTGGGATACATCCCTAATGAATAGGCGGCATGCAGTCGACTCTCAGAGCTCCCAAGAATAGCTGTAGGATCACTGTAGAGGAGTTGTCCACGCTGTGAGTAGAGGCGGACATTGCCCATACCAGCGGTACGGACATCGGGATTAAGCTGCAGGAAGGGCAGACTGATGTTATCCTGAGCCATCATAGAGCCTGGGAATGCTATAATAGCAGAGAGGATTATACTTTTTAGTGCCTTCATTGATTAATCTATTCTTATCGTTTCACAAAGGTCTGCGTATGCTTTACTCCATCCGAAAGTACATGTAGCACATAAGTACCTGGCAGGACAGAGGCAATATTAAGTTTAACAAGTCTAGACTGGCCCACCGCAAAGCTGTAATCCTCAGCCAATACCCGTTGTCCCGTAGTAGTATATACCTCTAGACGAGCGGCAGTAAGGGTAGAGGCCAGCTGAACATTCAGCTGTGTCGTGGCAGGCATAGGATAGAGTGCCTGCACAAATGCATTCTGTACGAAGCGTAACTCTACAAGCGCCTTGGCTGTAGCCCCTGCGGGGTCTGTGGCCACAAGCGAGATAGTCGATACTCCTACTGTCGCTGCACTGAGTGCCAGCTCGCCATGGTCATCAAGACGCGCCCGTACATTCCCACGTAAAACCTGAACCGATAACTGTAGAGGCTCATGATCATCATCGACAAATAGCTCTGACAACTTGAGGCTACGCCCTCTCTCTGATAGAGGTATAATAATAGGAGTATTATCCAAGACAAATCGAGGTGCGTGATTACCGTAAATCTCGAAAGGCAGTTTAAGTATTGTCGTTGCACCGAAAGCATCGGTAACATCCAGCTTCAGCTCGTGTTGACCTACTGGAGCTATAGCACGTAGGCGCATCGTAAAGCCATTGGCATCGCGGGTCAGAATAACACCCTCTGTCTGACCTGAGAGCTGGTAGCTCCAATTTTGTCCCTCGGGGTCGCTAACATTAATACGTAGCTCACGCTGCATACTACCGGCTAGGCGCAAAGGATTGCTATCCTCCAAGGTTATAACTGGTGCTTGGTTGCTAGCTGTCCGACCCGAGAAGAAGTAGGGAGCTGACGCATTATCCCAGCGATCTCGAGCTACCACTGCGAAGTAGTAGAGCGTATTGCTTTTTAGACCCGTATAGACCGTCTTGACTAGTTCGCCTACAGCTGTACGGTGACCAACGAGCTCTCGCCTCACTACGCCCTCAGCAGTGAGATCTTTCTCTTGCTCCAGAGGGCTTGTCGACTGATAGACATCGTAGTAAGCAGCCACCCCGAGGTCATCAGCATCACGAGTAGCGCGGATTGAGAGCTCTAGACCAGAGAGAGTGCTAGCTACAGAGGCCTGGGTAACAGCTTCCGGGGCGATATGCGTACGCTTCCCGAAGGCTTTAGCGGCATCTAGATAGCCGAGACCTAATCGGCCAGCATACTTGGGATTTACCTCGTCTACGCTCGTCCTACTTACTGCATTGAGGATAGCGCTACGCAGGTCAGCTGCCGTATAGCCAGGCCCCCCGTACTTAGATAGTACCAAAGCAGCGACACCTGATACATGAGGGCAAGCCATAGAGGTCCCCTCTAGATATCCATATTTACTACCAGGGAGCGTGCTGAGGACCTCACCTCCAGCATAATAAGAGCTTCCTCCGGGGGCGATAATATCAACCCAATCTCCACGGTTCGAATAGTCTGCTACGACACCTTCGGGCGTGTGAGATGCTACTGCAATAACAGGCTCGTAAGGCCCAGGCTGCACAGGATGGTCTACGTAATCGTTCCCAGCAGCGAAGAGGACTACTCCCCCCTTCATTGGTGACCC
>JAXFXP010000111.1:0-6351 GCA_034091595.1 Porphyromonas sp. | reverse complement strand
TCTAAGTTGCCACTCCGTTCGTAGCGATATGCTGTCCTCATATCGTTAGTCTTGGCTATGGGCCATCCTGCTTGGGCTTCTTGGGCACCACTTGCGTTCATAAGACGAATAGCATAGCCGATACCAGTCCCCTCAGATTTTACTTCTGATTTGTAGGTCTTCTGCACCCCTGCAATTGTTACAGCATCAGTGCCAGAGTAACGGGCTATATATCCGTACTGAGAGCGGGTGGGGTTACCGTTGCCAAATATCCCCGACCATTCCTCCAAGCTGGGGATATGATATAGGTTTTTGAGTGGAGTGCGTATAGTCTCACCCTTTTCGTTCTTTATTGAGATCTCGTGGTCAAACAAATTATCTCCATCAGGATTGTACCCTCGATCTTTTACTCCCATGCTTCTATACCAATCATAGTAGCCACTTGTATTGCAGAGGTGATCTCCTGCAAATCTAAGCTCACCCTGCACCCCGGGAGTGTTCTCATTCCCCTTTCGGACTAAGCTCCCCCCTGCAAGGTTGTAGTCTGCTACATACTCTAGAGGCGTTTTAGGCCGATCTATCTCTACGTTGATGCGGTAGGCTGTAGAGGTGCTCAAAGGCTCTGTGCTAACGAAGCCAAGGGAGCTTGTCCCAACTCGTTTGACCGAGTAGGGGAACACCTCAATCGCTAGCTTATGAGGAGCATGAGTAGGCATCCCCCAAATCAGGGTATTGCTTCGCTTCCCTTTTTCTAGGCGTGAACTCAGCTTGTACACTGCGTCTTTATGCTCCTCGGTGAATTTCCACTTAGGACTGTGTGAGGCCAGAATATCTGTCTCTGGATTTTGGGATACAGAGAAGTCGAAATACCCTTGGTTGCTAATAGTTGATGATACCAGCTGGGACTTCTCAAGTACAAGGGGTGTGTCATACTTATTGTTGGTCATGACAACATTGATGAGCACTCCTTGGGGGACGAAAGTCAACTTAGTGCTAAGGGCTCCATCGGAGCTAATGCTTAGCTTCGTCCAGTTAGTAGCCAAGGGAACTCTAGCCTGTGTTTCTTCTAAGCTGGTATCAAGGCTAGGGTCAGGGAGAAAGTCAACTCTGGTCTTACTCTGGTCTATCCTGCCACCACCGAGCATCCCAATGATATACCATTCCTCTCCAGCCTTCGGGTGAGTCGTAATATTGTGGACGGTTACGACCTGTCTTTCACCCTTGAGCTTTATTCTCTTTTTCCCTTGGCTATCCGCGGGGGTAAACCCATCCATCCTGAAATGATATTCAATATAACCAACTTCTGCTGAATTACCTTTTTTTCGAAGGAACAGGTGTGTCTTCCAACCATCAGTTGAGTTACTAATCTTGGGGGAGGAGCCTGTGAGGTCAAACTGAAGTGCCTTGAGCTGGGATTCGTTTAGCCCCAAAAGCCCCAGAGTCTCTAAACTGAGCTCTGTGTCTATGCTGAGGGCGATTTCGGCTGCCTGAGCTTTGGGAGAGATAAGCTCAGAATCTTGCTTATTGCAGGATGCAAGAGCAATAATTGCAACGACTGCGATTATAGCGGTAGAGATAAGTTTTTTCATAATACTTACTAGTTGTTGTTATAGGTCACCACCATCTTCCCAATCATCGAGGATAGTCTCCGAAGATAGTGTAGTCATAATGTTGATAGGTCTCATCTGATAGGGACCAAGTACCTTGGGGGAAAGGTATTGTTTTTTCGCCATCTCGTTTTAATTCTCTTTCTCTCCCCCGACCTCGAAGAGGGAGAATGACAAATAAAAAAAGCGTGAGGTCGTCTGACATCACACTTCTTAGTGGGGCTCGTGAGAAATGCCCTTGAGTAAAGAGTGAATACAGAACGACTCCCACACCTGTAAGGATGCGGGAAGCCGTTACTATACATTCTTCTACTCAGTTCCATTTTCTCACGATTTCACTAAAGAAGAATGAAGCAACGCTTCCTTATATTAGTGCTGCAGCTAGGAGGTGTTATCTAAGCTCCACTACTGCGCTTGTCTGCAAAGGTAATAATGATTGACGATATGGCCAAATTGCCCCGTATCTCTGTCTATAGACTACACCCTCTGCTACAGTGGTATACAGTATCAAGGGAACGATCGTACACGCTCTAGTGCCTCAGGGTCTAAGCGGCTGTGGGAATGCCAGAGAGACAGGGGGAGTAGATGACAAGCTTGGTCTCTATCGAGGTACTGCCCCAAGGGGATAATGTATAGGTATTACTAGAGGATGAACTGCAGGCTATTATTGGAGGCTCGGGGTGGCCGAGGGGCAGAGCTTTCATAGACAGAGGGGAGGGGCTAGATGCTCGACTCTCTATATAAAGCTAGAGCAACTTGCATAGCCCAAACAAGGGGACATACGCAAGCTGCTCTCAACACAACAACAAACAGTGATTACCGGTCTTATCGCAAAAGAACCGTTAGCCCTCTAGCACCGTGTGCCCCCATCACTAGGGATTGCTCGATGTCTGCAGTTTTACTAGGACCGCTAATGAAGCAAGAGAACGGAGTCTGAGGATTGAAGCTCTTGACCTTGGCTACAGCCTCGTGCATATTGTGTACGAGGTTCTGACGATCGAGGATGAAGACGAGGTTCTCAGCAATAAATAGCTGAGCACGCCATTCTCCCTTCTGCTCTACCCAGCAGCAACCATTCTCACAGACACCTAGTGGAGTAGCTACGATGGTTACGTCTGTCCCGTTCATTGCCACGGCATCACCAGCATCCTCGGGGCGTGTGCAGTTTAGAGCCCCTAGATCGAGGTCGCTGATGAAGCGTGTAGCCTCGGGATATAGCTCCTTGATAAGAGCTCCTAGGTCTTGCTCTGGTGTAACCTCTACCACACGACCGCCAACGGCCGTGGAGATAGCGGTAAATTGCTGTACCTTATCGGGGTACTGTATCCCCTTGAAGCTTGCGAGGTCTGGGTGTGGCTCGCGGTGTGTGGTATATTTACGGATATTGTCTAATACCCCTTGTTTTGCACTTGACATAGTCTTTACTTCTTATGATTCTTAATCCACCAGTCATTGAAGCTCTGGCTCGCAAACTTAGGTAGCTCACGGTGCTTACCCCACGCATTGAGGCTATTGTAGAGCATGAAGCGTGGCATCTTGTTGGCTAGAGGAGCTAGCTTGAGTGCTGTATTGAAGAGTGCAGGACGCTCCATGAGGAATTTCATACCCTGGCTCATCATCTTCTTCTCCTTATTGGCCACGCCTAGCTTGTCTAGCTGCTGGCGCCAGCGATATATCTGCTCACCGAGGTCAATCTTTACGGGGCATACGTTAGAGCATGATAGGCAGAGCGTACAGGCAGACACATTGCCTGAGTACTTCTTAGGCTCCTTGAGCATACCGAGGTTGATACCCAGAGGCCCGGGGATGAAGTAGCTATAGCTGTAACCACCAGTGCGGCGATATACAGGGCAGGTATTCATACAAGCACCGCAGCGTATGCAGTTGAGGATCTTGTCATGCTCTTTATCCGCAATAATCTGAGAGCGGCCGTTGTCTACGATGATGAAGTGGAGCTCACCACCACCCTCCTGGGGCTTGCGGAATGATGATGTATAGGTCGTAGAGGGCTGGCCTGTAGCACTACGAGCGAGGAGACGCTGGAATACAGCCATCTGGTCAATGCTCTCAATAACCTTCTCAATCCCAAAAGAGCAGATATTCAGCTTCTGACAAGCCATGCCCATATCTGCATTGCCTTCGTTGGTACATACTACCACCTCACCTGTTTCAGCTATAGCGAAGTTGCCACCTGTCATACCAGCATCGGCATTCAGAAAGTGTTCACGGAGATTAGCGCGTGCTGCATGGGTCAGATATGTAGGGTCTGCATTGCCTTTTTCGGTCCCCATCTTGCGCTCGAAAAGCTCACCTACCTCCTGGCGCTTGATGTGGATAGCAGGCATCACGATGTGGCTAGGATGAGCGTCCATCAGCTGGAGTATACGCTCGCCAAGGTCGGTCTCGATAACATCAATGCCACGGGCAAAGAGGTAATCATTTAGCTTACACTCCTCGGTAAGCATCGACTTACTCTTTACGAGCTTTTTGACG
The DNA here is from genome assembly GCA_034091595.1 of Porphyromonas sp. GTDB lineage: Bacteria > Bacteroidota > Bacteroidia > Bacteroidales > Porphyromonadaceae > Porphyromonas. The sequence goes on along the minus strand of JAXFXP010000111.1, from coordinate 2,272 downwards.
TTGTGCTTAGCCAGAAGCTCGTGCACAATGCGGTTGTGCTCCTCGGCATCTACAGCCCAGTGTACTACTACGCCGTTGGCCTGTGCGTTCTTCTCAAACTGTTCCAGTAGGCTGTCGAGATGCGTAACGTTGTAACGTTTAATATCGTGAGCCATCTGACGCAAGTCTTCCCACTCGGGGACCTGCTTACTCATGTTGTCTCTCTTCTGGCGAACGAACCAAAGGGCTTGGTTGTGCCAGCTGGCACGCTCCATGTTCTCTAGGAACTTGGCAGCTGCTATTGAATGTGAAGTGCTCATAAGTTGGCTGCTAAGATTTCTACTGCGTGAATAGTCTTGATAGGATAGTTGTTGCGGTCGATAGCACCTTGCATATGCATCAGGCAGCTACTATCGCTACCTGTGATATAGGCGGCTCCCGTAGCCATATGGTCTTTTACCTTGTCATTCCCCATACAAGCACTTACCTCTGGCTCCTCTACAGAATACATCCCCCCGAAGCCACAGCACTCGTCTATCTTAGATGGCTCTACGACCTCAATACCCTCTACAAGCTCTAGTAGAGCACGGATTTTATTCATATAAGGCATATTGCGTTCGCTAGGGTTGGATAGATGTAGCTCGCGTACGCCGTGGCAACTATTGTGGATGCTTACCTTGTGCGGGAATTTGCTGGGCAGAGAGGTAATCTTGAGGTCGTCGTGTAGGAACTCGATTACGTCCTTGATAACCCCAGGGGTTTTGCATAGATGCTTCTCTTCCTTGAGGATATTACCATAGTTTCCCTTTACGAAGGCGACACAGCTAGCCGAGGGGCCTACGATAACGTCAAAGTCTTTGAAAAGATCTTCGAAGCGTAGTGCGAGGTTCTTAGCCTGATGCTGATAACCCGCATTAGCCATAGGCTGGCCACAACAGGTCTGATTGAGTGGGTAGGTGACATCTAGCCCTAGAGAAGTGAGTAGCTTGTAAGTAGCAATACCAACATTTGGGTAAACTGCATTTACATAGCAGGGTATGAATAATCCTACTTTCATACTAGTAAGTCTTATTAAGTGATACTGTCGAGATGTTATCTCATTAACCTATCGCTAAGGTAATAAGTAATTATTAAATCATCAAGCCCCTAATGGAGGAGTATTTCTATAGTATGCCTTAATGTGTAGTTTTGTTGATATGTTTTTCGTAAGCTTAGGCTTAATGTTGATATAAATAATAGGTTAAAAGGGGACGAATAAAGCTCGTAGCTATAAAGATTGGGGTATTGCTATCGTAAAGCTGTATGCTCGATAGTCAGTAGAGGCTATGGCTGTTAGCCTCAGGAGCTCAAGCTCTAGCAGGTTACCTCGGGTCTCATATGAGGCAGTGGCCGCACCGAAGCTTTTGCTTCGATACGGCCACTTATTAATAATTATGCCTGAGGACCGAGGCTTACTCCTCTAGGAGAATCTCTAGCACCTTAGCAGCTGAGTAGGCTACAGGCGTACCAGGGCCGAAGATGGCAGCAACGCCTGCGTTGTATAGGAACTCATAGTCCTGTGCAGGTATTACACCGCCAGCTGTTACTAGGATGTCTGGGCGACCGAGCTTCTTGAGCTCCTCGATTACCTGAGGAATGAGCGTCTTATGCCCTGCAGCAAGCGAAGATACACCCATTACGTGTACGTCGTTTTCTACTGCCTGACGAGCTGATTCGGCAGGTGTCTGGAAGAGAGGGCCCATATCTACGTCGAAGCCACAGTCTGCGTAACCTGTTGCTACTACCTTGGCTCCACGGTCGTGACCGTCTTGCCCCATCTTGGCAATCATAATACGAGGCTGACGACCTTCCTTCTCTGCGAACTTTTGTGCTAGTTCCTTAGCACGAGCGAAGTCTGAGTCCGCTCCTGATTCTGATGAGTACACGCCTGAGATAGTTCTAATAACTGCTTTGTAACGGCCTACTACCTCTTCGCAAGCGTCAGAGATTTCCCCTAGTGAGGCACGCACAGCGGCAGCCTTCACTGCTAGGTCTAGTAGGTTACCTTCCTTAGTCTTTACGCAATGCGTGATAGCGGCTAGAGCCTTCTGCACCTCTTCTTCGTTACGTTCGCCACGTAGCTGAGTGAGGCGGTCGATCTGCTGTAGGCGTACAGCTGTATTGTCGATCTCGAGGATATCGATAGGGTCTTCCTTCTCTAGGCGATATTTATTGATACCTACGATTACCTGCTGACGAGAGTCGATGCGAGCCTGTGTACGGGCTGCAGCTTCCTCGATGCGCATCTTTGGTA
>JAXFXP010000110.1:0-2180 GCA_034091595.1 Porphyromonas sp. | reverse complement strand
GCTAATGCTCGTAGGGCTCGATGCCGTCTGGTACGATATCCTACAGGAGATGGGCTATAGCCCGAGCGAAATCGGCCGCTTCATCGCTGGCCCAGCCTATCAAGCCTGGTGGCTCATGAACAATCTAGAAGGCTGGGGTGGGCCCAATCCTAAGTGGTGGTATCAGGAGCGACGGATACTGGCCCGACGCATTGTAGAGCGCATGCGCGAGCTCGGTATGCAACCCGTACTCCCCGGCTATAGTGGGATGGTACCTAGTGATATCACAGGCAAGACGCAATGGCAAGTAGCCGACCCTGGGCTTTGGTGCCACTTCCGTCGTCCTGCATTCCTACTCCCAACGGACAAACACTTCGGCGAGATGGCCGAGCGCTACTATCGACACCTCACAGCACTACTGGGCAAGAGTCAGTACTACAGCATAGACCCTTTCCATGAGGGAGGGCGTACAGAGGGCATTGACTTAGCTAGCGCCTACAAATCCATCCATCGGGCCATGCGTGCAGTAGAGCCTACTGCGCGCTGGGTTATTCAGAGCTGGAATGAGAACCCACGAGCCGAATGTCTCCGAGCCATTCCAGAGAACGAACTAATCATCCTCGACCTATTCTCCGACGGACAGCCCAAATGGCAGCACTATGGCAGACACGACTTCGTTTACTGCATGCTGCACAACTTCGGAGGACGCACCGGCCTGCACGGACGAGCGGCCAGCACCCTGCAGGGCTACTATCAGGCTCTGCGGGAGCGACCCGAGACTTGTATTGGTATCGGTGCTACGCCCGAGGGTATAGAGCAGAACCCTATGCTCTACGACCTGCTCTATAGTATGGCCTGGGGCGATAGTATTAGCCTAGACTCTTACCTGCCCGAGTACCTAGAGGCACGCTACCAAGGGCAGAATAATAAAGCTCTGACCCAGGCCTGGGAGATTATACTACGTACGGCCTATGCTTGCCCTACTAGACAGCAGGGGACCAGCGAGGCCGTCTACCTAGCACGACCTAGTCTAGGAGTGCGCTCTGTCTCGACCTGGAGTAGTAGCAAGCTCTACTATCAGCCCCAGGAGCTGGAGCATGCCCTAGGTCTCATGCTAGAGGGAGCACCCCGCAGTGCTGACCCGAACTACGACTATGACCTCGTGGACCTATGCCGTCAGGTACTAGCAGACAGAGCGGCCCTACTCCTGCCCCAAATTAAACAGGCATGGACGGCAGGCGACAGCATAAGCTTCCGCAGGCAGTATCAACACTTCCTAGGTATTATACTCGATACGGATAGGCTACTCGGCACGCAGAGCGTCTTCCGCCTAGGTAAGTGGCTAGAGGATGCACGGGCACTGGGGAATAGCGCTCGTGATAAACGCTGGCTAGAGCACAACGCCCGCATGCTAATTACTACCTGGGGCGATAGACCCTCAGCCAATGAGGGCGGACTACGAGACTATGCCAATCGTACTTGGTCTGGCCTGCTACGCGACTATTATTATCCACGCTGGCAGAGCTTCTTCCACCATCTAGACAAGGGGACAGCACTACCCGACTGGTATGCTAGCGAAGCTGCCTGGACACAGAACTACAATCTACGCTACAAGGCCAAAGCAGAGGGCGATAGCCGTAGCGTAGTACGGGAGCTATGGCATAAGTACCAGTTAGGACATTAGTGCTAGGGGCTATATTCTGCCTCGATAGCCCGATACAGCCTAAGCGTATCGGGCTATTTTGTGTATCTTTACAGCCGTTACACAACTTAAACAATGAAAACGAGTAAAATTACAGTAGCGGGCTTTGGTCCTGGCAGTCCCGAGGACATTACCCCAGCCGTACTCCAAGCCTTACAAACAGCCGACGTTGTCGTGGGCTATAAATACTACTTCCAATTCATAGAGTCTTACCTCCACCCCGATACTATCTGTATCGATAGTGGTATGAAAAAGGAGCGTCAGCGTGCAGAGCAAGCATTCAACTATGCCCTAGAGGGTAAGAACGTATGCGTTATCAGCTCGGGCGATGCTGGTATATATGGTATGGCTCCGCTTATCTACGAGATGAAGCGTGATAAGGGCGTAGAGCACATAGAGGTAGAGGTATTGCCTGGTATCAGTGCCTTTCAGAAGGCTGCGGGCTTACTAGGCTGTCCCATTGGGCACGACCTCTGCATCATTAGCCTATCAGACCTTA
>JAXFXP010000109.1:0-5804 GCA_034091595.1 Porphyromonas sp. | reverse complement strand
GAAGAAGCTCTCTATCTGGCTAACCTCGCCAAGCACGTCTACCTCATAGTCCGCAAACCATATCTACGTGCTAGTAAGATTATGCAGGATCGCGTTATGCGCGCTGAGAATATCACGATACTCTTTGAGCATAACACCGTGGGTCTGTATGGCGACAATGGCGTAGAGGGAGCGAAGCTCGTCAAGCGCCTAGGAGAGGCAGACGAGGAATATGTAGACATCGCTATTGATGGCTTCTTCCTTGCCATTGGGCACAAGCCTAACTCAGACCTATTCGCAGAGTACCTCGACCTCGACGAAACGGGGTATATCATTACCAACGGACACTCACCCTCGACAAAGATACCTGGGGTGTTTGCTGCTGGTGACGTTGCAGACCCACACTACCGTCAGGGTATTACTGCTGCTGCTATGGGCTGTAAGGCAGCCATAGAGGCTGAGCGCTACCTAGGCGAGCAAGGCCTGTAAGACACAAACTAGCTACACCTATTAAATGGAAAGTTCCTTATTAGGAGATATAGTACGAGCGAGTATCCCTCTGGGGGCATGGATTGCCCTCGGAGGGTCTGCGCTTCTACTGATAGCCTCTGGATACATGTCCTCTAGTGAGGTCGCCTTCTTCTCCCTAGGGCCACACGAGCAAGAGCGTGTACAGGCACATGAGCATCCTGCAGACGATGAAATCATTGAGCTACTGAACGACTCGGAGCGACTACTTGCTACGATACTCATTGGCAATAATATGGTCAATGTCGCTATCGTTGTGCTCACCAGCTATGCCTTCAATCTCATCTTCGACTTTGCCCTTAGCCCCGTGCTTGGCTTTATCGTGCAGACAGTGGTGCTTACTCTACTACTGCTCTTATTCGGTGAGATTATACCCAAGGTATACGCTCAGGACAAACCTCTATCGTTCAGTCGCTTCTCTGCCCCCACAATGCAGCTCATCAATAGAGCACTGCACCCCTTCTCGTCTATCCTAATGCGCTCGACCCGCATTATTACCAGCCGTATGGAGCGTAAGCGCTACGACATATCTATAGACGAACTGAGCCAAGCTGTAGATCTATTGGGCGATAAAAAGCCCGAAGAAAAGCAGATGTTTGAGGAAATAATAAACTTCTACTCCAAGACAGCCAGCGAGATTATGGTGCCTCGCATTGATATGGTAGATATCGATTACGACTGGGACTACCACCGTATGCTAGCTTTTGCTCTAGAGTGTGGCTACTCACGTATACCGGTGTATCAAGAGTCGGAGGACAACATCAAAGGCTTAGTATATATTAGGGATTTCATCAAGCATCGAGAGGCTCCAGCAGATTTTGATTGGCATAGTAGCATACGCCCAGCATACTTTGTACCAGAGAACAAGCCGTTGGACGACCTACTAGAGGAGCTACGCAGCAAAAAGATACATATGGCTATCGTTGTAGACGAATATGGCGGTACCAGCGGACTCGTTACGATGGAGGATATTATCGAGGAAATCGTAGGGGACATCACCGACGAATACGATGACGAAGCTCTCCCCTACAAGCTGCTCTCGGATGGCAGTTACCTTTTCGAGGCCAAAACGGCCATTGGCGATGTACAGCGCCTCCTCAATTTGTCCGACGGTGCTCTGGGGGCTTGCGAAGATACTGTAGATACCCTAGGGGGGCTCTTTCTAGAGATTAAGCAGGACCTACCTCGACTAGGGGATAAAGTAGAGGCCGGCGATTGGCTGATGACAGTGAAAGCCCTCGAGCGGTTCCGTATCATAAGTATACAACTTAGCCCTAAGGTCTAGTATGATCATCCTTACACGGGATATAGACAACTTACAGCGGAGCACTCGCCGAGAGGTCGAGCGTTCCGCTGTAAATACATTGCTGCAGGAGTATCTGGGCCATGAGGTATCTATTGCTCATCATGAAGACGGTATGCCCTACCTGCCCAACCTACCTCTACTACATCTAAGCATTAGCCATAGCCTAGGGCGAGTAGCCATAGCTCTATCAGATGCTCCTATCGGGATAGACCTCGAGCGTTGCTCCGAGCGTATCCCACACATTATCAAACGCATACTGCCCGAGGAGGCCCAAGTTTATCTAGAAACCTATCCAGAGAGCGACCGAAGCCGTCTGGCACATATATTCTGGACTTCCGCTGAGGCTCTATACAAGCTAGTGCGTGCCAGCCGTGTGATATCCGACTTCCACTACGATCTGTCATCAATCCTCTACAAGTCTACAGAGCAAAGCTTCTCCCTAAGGGCTAGATACAAAGATGCCCCCGAAGTGGCACTGACTCTGCAGGGACACTTCGAGGGCGACTATATCCTTACGATTGCTCGCTCGGCTACTGTGCTGTAAGTAGCTCCTTGATACGGTCTGCGACCTCCTCCATTTGCCACATAGGCGTAGAGGTAGCTCCGCAGATACCAATACTCTTGGGAAGCGGGGCGAGCATCTCTAGCCTCACATCACTAGCACCCGACACAAAGACTGAGCGAGGGTTTCCTTTCTGAGCATACGAGTACAATACTTTGCCGTTAGAGCTCTTAGCACCAGCAACGAAGAATATCATCTCGTGCAGCCCTGCGAACTCCTCTATATGCGGAATACGGTTGCTCACCTGACGACAAATAGTATCGGTAGCATGATACTCTACACCCTCTGCCATCATACCACGTAGCTTCTCTATCAGATCTTGGTAGCCCGTGAGCGACTGCGTCGTCTGGCTAAACAGAGCTACAGGACGTGTGAAGTCGATCTGTGCGATATCATCGTCGTACTGTATGATAATAGCCTCGCCATTAGTCTGCCCTACTAAGCCATTTACCTCGGCATGCCCCTTCTTACCATAGATAACGATTTGCCCATTGAGAGGCTTTATCTCCTCGTACTTCTTACGTATCTTTTTCTGCAGGTTTACCACGACTGGGCAAGTAGCATCTACCAGCTCGATCTTGCGCTCCTTGGCCCACTGATAGACCTGTGGAGGCTCTCCATGAGCACGGAAAAGGACTCGCTTGCCCTCTAGATTCCTAAATTTTTCGTAGTCAATAGTCTGCATACCCTTACCCTCTAGCCTATTCACTTCCTCTCCATTGTGGACGATGTCGCCTAGACTGTATAGCTCACGCCCTTGCTCCTCTAGAGCTTTCTCGGCATGTTTGATAGCATTGATGACTCCGAAGCAAAAACCGCTCTCCTTGTCTATCTCGATTATTGGTAATTCTTTCATATCATTCCATTAAATTGAAGCCTTACGTACTGCGGCCTCAAACCAAGCCATTAGCATCCCACTCTGCTCCTCTCTCGTAAGATGAGAGTTATCTAGCACTAGTGCATCCTCGGCTTGACGCAGAGGGGCCACAGCACGGTTTAGGTCTTGGTAGTCTCGCTCCTCTACGTTGCGAAGCACATCTTCGTAGGTAGTAGTAGTATCTCCCTTGCTACGTAGCTCCAGCAGACGCCGCTCTGCACGAATACCAGCATCTGCAGTTACGAATACTTTAAGCTCGGCATCGGGAAAGACTGCCGTACCTATATCGCGTCCATCCATCACAATACCACGCTCCTGCCCCATCGCCTGCAGCTGACTCGTTACGAAGGTGCGAACGCTGGGCTCTGCTGCTACTGGGCTGACGAAGCTAGACACATACATGGTACGTATCTCTTCCTCTATTCGCTCGCCACACAGGTACAGCTCTGGGATCGACTCATCATTAAGGCGAAAACGTAGCTCTATTGTGGAGAGCAATGCCTCTAGAGCCTCTTTGTCGAAGTTTTCCTCGCTAATAGCACCAGCACGCAGAGCCGCCAAGGTGATTCCTCGGTACATCGCCCCTGTATCTACATATATATAACCGACTGCCTTTGCCAAAGCTTTAGCCATGGTACTTTTCCCACAGGAGCTGTGGCCGTCGATAGCTACTATAATCTTACTTTGCATAACTCTACTAGTATTCTACGCTAATAAAACCTGCAAAGCCCTCTATTGTTTGCGCAATCAAGCAAAATACACTAGCCTTGAGAGCTGCATCTCGTCCATCGTCCAGAGGATTAGATATGCTTGCCATGGATACCGTTATGGGGATAGAGGCTAATGTTAGCAGATAAGGTGAGCTAGCCCTCAATAAGCAGTTGGCGAATAATCAGTATCTTTGCAAGCTAATAATTAAGAGGATAACATTTTGCTGAACGTAAAAGATTTAACCGAAGGTAGTATCCCTCGGCATCTGTATAGGCTAGCACTCCCTATTATGGGGACTAGTTTCGTACAGATGGCTTATAGCTTCACAGATATGGCCTGGCTAGGACGCCTCGGCAGCCAAGAGGTAGCTGCTGTAGGTATTATCTCCGTCTTCCTATGGATAGCACAGGCCAGCACTTATCTCACCAAAACTGGCAGTGAGGTAACGATAGGTCAATCTATCGGCCGCAAAGAATACGAATCTGCGCGTAGCTACGCCAGCCACAATACGACCATAAGCATTGCCTTAGGGTGTATCTGGGCTATCGCCTACGCTCTGCTAGCGACACCTCTTATCGGGCTATACCATCCCGAGGCTATCGTCGCTACCCACAGCCATGCTTATATGTACGTGGCGCTACTGGGGCTACCTGCAGTTTTCCTGACGAATACCCTATTTGGCATCTACAATGCCACGGGCAATAGCCATATCCCTTTCTGGATACTCTCCCTCGGGCTTATCTGCAATATGCTGCTAGACCCTCTGCTGATACATGTATTAGGCTGGGGCGTAGCTGGTGCTGCCTGGGCCACGGTGATTAGCCAATGGATTGTCCTCCTGTGCTTCGTTTATCGTCTTAGGTCCTATGATAGATTGCTCAATAGCTTCCCCTTTTTGATCTGTCTGGAGCGCAGCTTATCCTGGCAGATAGTCAAGATAGGCCTCCCTGCAGCAAGTCTCAACATTCTCTTTGCCTTCGTAACCATCTATATGGGACGCTTGGCTTCTCTGGCTGGTGGGCATGTGGGGATAGCAGTACTAACTACCGGAGGACAGCTAGAGGCCTTGACCTGGAACACTGCACAAGGTGCTACTACTGCTCTCAGCACTGTAGTGGCCCAAAACTATGCTGCCGGACGAATGTCGCGCGTGTGGTCCGCTCTACGCACTGCGTTAACCTTTACGCTGAGTGTCGGGCTACTAGGTACGCTTTACTTTGTCTTTGGGGGGGAGAGTCTTTTCCGTCTGATCGTTCCCGACCCTGCTACAGCTAGTGAGGGTGGTGTCTATCTGCGTATCAGTGGCTACAGTCAGATACTGATGATGATAGAGATTACTATCCAAGGTATGCTCTACGGGATGGGGCGTAGCTATCTGCCGGCCTGCCTAAGTATTGCAGGCAATGTGCTACGCATACCTATGGCGCTATCACTCATATCTCTAGGCTTGGGGCTTAGTGGCGTATGGTGGGCCATCAGCATATCTGCGGGAATAAAAGGCGCCTTAGCCCTAGCAATCGCATTATGGATATACAAGCGCTCATGAGACAGTACGCCTATCTATTGCTCTGCCTAATGCTCTCCGCTCTAACGCTGAGCGGACAAACAGGCAATACCAAGCAACTAAGAAGCAGCCTGCTAGATAGCCTCGTAGACGAGCCCGTAGACAGCCTGGTGCGGCACTATCTCGAGTTTGCTGGTATACAGACTCATAGTGGGAATAGCATTACCTTACTGGAGAGCGGGAGTAAGAAGTTTGACGACCTACTAAGGCATCTAGAGGGAGCCAAACGGCATATACATATGGAGTACTTCAATTTTCGTAATGACTCCATATCACA
>JAXFXP010000108.1:0-14570 GCA_034091595.1 Porphyromonas sp. | reverse complement strand
ATAAAAGCCGAGAAAACAGAGGCGTAGCGCTTGTGCAGCTCTATCTCGAAGAGCTGTACGTTGCCGACGCCACGCTCCGCCTGACGTCTGATAGAGGTCCTAAGCTCGGGACTGGTGAGCGTCTCTACGTCCTTGCCCGAGATAAGGAAGTCCTCGGGGTCTATCCCTAGGAGCGTGTCCATCTGTGCCCCTACGACTAGATGCTCTCGGTACTTACCTAGCCCGCGGTCTCGGTAGTTGTAGAGCGTCCAGCGCCCTAGCGTATCGTAGGTAGCTGTCTCGGCCGTCAGACGACGCACGAGGTCGCCCTTCTCGAATAGGTCTATCGCCAGCTGATATCCGCTCTTAGTATCACGGGTATAGCTCTCGATAAAGAGTATCTTGCCTGGCTCTAGCTCTAGCTGCACAGCCGAAGCCGTATTGATGCGCTTCTGGCGGATATAGGCGTTCTCGAAGTCTAGTCTATCCTTGGTCCCAGGCGGTATCACATAGTTGGTCAGCACGAAGGATAGCAGACTGATAATTGCAGCCCCGAGCATATACGGCCTGAGGAGACGGCGGAAGCTCATCCCACTGGCTAGCATAGCTATTATCTCGCTATTCCCTGCGAAACGACTCGTGAAGAGGATAACGGCAATGAAGACAAATAGCGGGCTGAAGATATTGGCGTAGTAAGGGATAAAGTTGAGGTAATAGTCGAAGACGATGCCCGAGAGTGGTACCTCGGGCTTGACGAACTCGTCCATCTTCTCATTCATATCAAATACGATCGCCACCGATATGATCAGTAGAATCATAAAGAAGTAAGTCCCGAGGAAAGTCCTCAGGATATACTTATCCACCAGTCCTAGCCATGGGCGATAAGGCTTGGGCGAAGGCTCGGGCGTAGCCTCTACGGGCTCATCTGCCCCCTCCGGCCCCTCTAGCAGCTCATCCTCGAGAGACTCCTCTATCTGTGGCTCGTACTCTACTGCGCTCATCCTATACTCCTATATTATATACACCTATGCCTAGCACTAGAGACGCTTATCCATCTGACGCACCATGCGGGTCTTCCACTCGTCGAAGTCCCCAGCGATGATATGCTCTCGGGCCTCCCCGACCAGCCTTAGGTAGAAGGCGAGGTTGTGGATAGAGGCGATCTGTAGACCGAGTATCTCGTCGGCACGTATCAAGTGGTGCAGATAGGCCAGCGTGTACTGACTGTCTACGAAGGAATAGCCCTCGCTATCGATGGGCTCGAAGCAACGTGCCCATTTGGCATTGCGTATATTGATAGTACCCTGACTCGTGAAGATCTGCCCATTGCGCCCGTTGCGTGTGGGCATAATGCAGTCGAACATATCGACCCCTCGGGCGATATTCTCTAGTAGGTTAATCGGAGTGCCGACGCCCATGAGGTAGCGGGGCTTGTCCTTGGGCAGAATGTCGTGGCACAGCTCGACCATCTCGTACATCTTCTCCGTGGGCTCGCCTACAGCGAGACCTCCGATGGCATTACCCTCGGCTCCGAGCTCTGCGATGTGCTCGGCAGCGCGCCTACGCAGCTCGGGATAGACGCAGCCCTGTACGATGGGGAAGAGACTCTGGTGGTAGCCATAGAGTGGCTCAGTCTCGCGCCAACGCTTGAGGCAGCGGTCGAGCCAGCGCTCGGTCAGCGCTAGGCTACGCTCGGCATACTTATAGTCGGCATCTCCCGGACAGCACTCATCGAAGGCCATCATAATATCCGCACCTATTACACGCTCAATATCCATCACACGCTCGGGGCTGAAGAGGTGCTTAGAGCCATCGATATGCGAGCGGAAGGTTACCCCCTCCTCTGTAATCTTGCGGCTATCGGCTAGGCTAAAGACCTGATACCCTCCGCTATCCGTGAGGATAGGGCCGTCCCAGCTATTGAACTTGTGTAGCCCTCCAGCCATCTGCAGGGTCTCTAGCCCTGGGCGCAGGTATAGGTGATAGGTGTTCCCTAGGATAATCTGTGCCTTGATGTCCTCCTTGAGCTCGGGCATGTGCACAGCCTTGACGCTACCCACCGTGCCTACGGGCATGAAGATTGGCGTCTGTATAGTGCCGTGGTCGGTCGTTATCGTCCCAGCACGTGCAGAGGTCTTGGAGCAAGTGTGCTCCAGCTTGAATGTCAGCATTTTGTCGTCTTACTTATTGTCTTCGTCGTCCCACTCTATCTCGATGTCGTCGTCCTCGCTGTCGTCCCAGTCGAGCTCTACCTCATCGTCATCCCACTCTACGTCAGCGCCCCAGTCGTCGCCATAGTGGTGGTAGTCTTCGCCCTCGTCCTCATCCTCGTAGGCGGGGACTCTGAGGTCGTCGTCGTCCCACTGTAGGCTCTGTATATCCATGGCCTTGTAGACGATGCTCTCTACCTGATGCTTGGTCTCTCGGCTAAGCTCCTTCCAGAGGAGGTCTTTGAGTTCTACGAGGTTCATGTGCGCTGCCGAGGAAATGAAGATTACGGGCAGGCCCTCGGGGAGGTCCTGACGCAGTAGTTCCTGTAGTTCCTCGTCTATGAGGTCGCACTTGGTGATGGCTAGTACCTTACGCTTGTCCGCTAGCTCGGCATTGTACTTGACCAGTTCGCCGAGGAGCAGCTCATACTCTCGGGCGATATGCTCGGTATCGGCAGGTATCATGAAGAGCAGTAGGGCATTGCGCTCGATATGTCTGAGGAAACGAAGCCCTAGGCCACGGCCCTCCGAAGCGCCCTCGATAATCCCTGGTATATCGGCCATCACAAAGGAGCGGTTATCACGATACAAGACCATCCCGAGGTTGGGCTCTAGCGTCGTGAAGGGGTAGTTGGCAATCTTGGGCTTGGCGGCAGTGAGTACCGAGAGGAGTGTAGACTTACCGGCATTGGGCAGACCTACCAGACCGACATCGGCCAGCATCTTGAGCTGTAGGATCACTGTACGCTCTTGGGCGGGTTCGCCAGGCTGTGCATAGCGTGGGGCTTGGTTGGTAGAGGTCTTGAAGTGCGTGTTGCCCTTCCCCCCACGTCCGCCACGTAGCAGTATCTCTTGCTGTCCGTCCTCTTTGAGGTCCATGATAAACTCTCCGGTCTCGGCATCGTATACGACGGTCCCTACGGGCACCTCTATGACGCGGTCTTCGCCGTCAGCACCTGTCGAGCGTTTGCCACTACCACCACCACCAGGTGTGGCTATGATGTGGCGGTCGTAGCGTAGGTGTAGTAGGGTCCAGTAGTTGCGGTTGGCACGTATATAGACGTGTCCGCCACGTCCGCCATCGCCCCCGTCGGGTCCTCCTTTGGGGATATATTTCTCACGTCGGAAGTGTGTCGAGCCTCGTCCGCCCTTGCCAGAGCGGCAGTATATCTTGACGTAGTCGACGAAGTTAGATTCTGCCATCTTATCTCTCGTTGTATATAGGAGTGGGATGCTCCTAGCATTAGTTTATAGACACGAGCTGTGTCATAGGGGGGTGAAGCAATAAGCGCTCTACGCCTCTATGACACAGCCTAGTGGTGTCCGTTATCAATCTGCGCTCTTAGCCGATAGGTGGCGCAGTCTTAGGTACAACCTCGTTACCGAAGGGTGTCGATTACAGCAGCTATACGTGCTGTAATCTCAGCCACCGCACCAGTACCCTTGAGGGCGTGGTGCAGGCCACGCTGAGCGTAGTATTCGGCCAGAGGAGCTGTCTGGGCGTGGTACACGCTGAGGCGCTTCTGTATGGTCTCTAGGTTGTCGTCGCTGCGGCCACTCTCCTGACCGCGCTTGAGGAGGCGCTCTACGAGCTCTTCATCGGGTACCTGCAGGTCTAGCACAGCGTGTACAGCGGTATCGTACTTGGCGAATAGCTCGGTGAGGGCATCGGCCTGTGGTATGGTACGTGGGAAGCCATCGAGGATAAGCCCTACCTTTGGCTTGCGCTCTGCCAGCACGGCATCGATGAGTCCAATGATGAGTTCGTCAGGTACGAGTTGTCCTGCATCCATATAGCCCTTAGCAGCCTTGCCTAGCTCTGTCTCATTCTTGATAGCAGCGCGTAGTAGGTCGCCTGTAGAGATGTGGTCGAAGCCGTATTTCTCTATAAGTAGCTCGCTCTGCGTTCCCTTACCAGAGCCTGGTGCTCCGAAGATAATTACGTTCAGCATATATATGTCTTATTCTTTTAGTCCTTGAGTTGATAGAGGTCGTTGAGCATACGCCCATAGCCGTCATAGTCTAGACCGTGGCCTAGGATGAAGCGGTTCTCGATGCTCATCGCTACGTACTCTGCCTCTAAGTCGGGCGTGTGGGCCTCGGGCTTGGAGAAGAGCGCCGCTACGGCCACATCCGTAGCGCCTAACTGCAGGAAGCGCTCGCGTACGCAACGCATCGTGAAGCCTGTGTCGATGAGGTCCTCCACGATGATTACCGAGCGGCCCTCTAGTGGCACGTCTACAGGCATTACTTCGTTGAGCTGGCAGGTGCTCTGAGTCCCTGCGTAGCTAGAGTAGCGTGCGAAGGCCATCTCCCAAGTCTCGTCAAGGGCAGCGGCCAGTTCACCTGCAAACATAAAGGACCCATTCATGATACATACCAGGATTGGGTTCTTATCTCGATAATCTTCTTTTATGCGCGCGGCCATAGCTTTTACGTGCTGAGCTATCTCCTCAGCACGGAGATATAGCTCGAAAGTGCGTCCGTGTACGACAACTTCTTTCATTTGCCTAAACTCTATCTTTTATTGATTATCGTGCAAAGATACGTTTTTTTTGCCGTTGCTCCGATAAGCGAGTACAGCGGACGACGGGCTAAGGCTCTAGCGACAAGTGCCACCTCCTGCCCGAGGGGCTGCTATGCCGAGACGCCTTGGGGCTCGTAGGCCAGTCCCTAGATGCGCTTTTGGCCACTAGTTAGTGTACACTTGGCCACCTATTAGGCGGACGATCGTCGACCTATTAGGCGGCCATGTCTTTGCCTACTAGGCGGGCAAGTGTCTGCCTGGTAGGTGGCCATTTGGAGGGAAGTCGGGAATAAAAAGCGGGCTATGCCACGGACAATTCGTCCGAGCATGGCCCGCTGTACTTGTGCCTACGATGCGCCTAAGCGCTCGTTTATTCGGCTCGACTAAGTCTAATCGTATTAGAGGGTATAGCTTAGATGCGCTTTGAAGGTCGTAGGTGCGTTGGGGAAAAGCTGATTCCCCCCTAGAGCCGATATATAGGTCTTATGGTTAGTAACGTTATACACATCCACGCCGAAACGCAGACCACGTGTGAGATCCAACGAAGCACCCATATCGAGCAATGCATAGGCGGGATAGGATAGACTCTGCCCTGCACGTCGCTCACCGGTATAGTTGACATTGTAGTGAAGCTCGGCATTGGCAAAGCGTTTGCCTAGCTGGTAGCGTCCCATACTGATTAGTTGGTGCTTAGGCACACGCTCTAGAGGCATACCTGCAGCAGCGTAAGTCTGTATGTATTTATTGCTGACAATATCACCATAGCGTGCATCCGTAAGGCTATAGGCGAGCGACAGCTCTAGCCCTTCGCTGGGACGTGCCGTTAGACTAAGTTCGAAGCCCTGCGAAATAATAGAACCTATCTGAGCATAGTAACGCTGGCGCTTGGTGCTGCCATCCGCCTGTACCTCGGGTAGATTGAAACTCATGACCATATTATTGAGCTTAATGTAGTACACCGAAGCGTCTGCAGTCAGCCAAGAGGCCACATCACTACGCAGACCTAGCTCCATCTGATAGCCACTGCGAGGCTTGAAGATGCGACTGTTTTTTTGTGGCGCAAAGAGCTCTCCCTGGTCGTTGATATATTTGTAGACCGCATTGACGCCTTGGCGTTCGGGCTTGAATATATTGGATAGCGAAGCGTATACACTTGTCCCCTGTACAGGGCTGTACACGAGCCCTAAGCGGTACGTTAGCGCATTGCTCGTGATGTATGTGAAGTCTCCCTGCTGAGGGTAGCTATAGTCCATCCCTCCGCCATTGGTGGCTACGGCACTAGCCCATTTATAGCGGTATATATCATAGCGTAGAGCTGCCATCACCTGCCACTTACTACCCAACTCTAGAAGGTCCTGTATATAGAAGCCATGGTCCTGTGTTTCATTGGGATTGGCCTTGCTAAACTTATGCGTCATATAGCCCATACTCCTAGGCTCTGCGACAGAAACGAGCGATTGGTCGCCAGGGCCTGTAACGTCGTCATCAGCATAGCCCGTAAAGGAAGTGCGCCACATCTGAGAGTAGTCGTAGCCTAGGCTATAGTTGTGCTTAACCTTGCCCGTATAGACATAACCATCTAGGTTAAGTTGGTTCTGGAGCATCCGTGAGCGGTGGGCAAAGCGCAGAGGGTAGGTCAGCTGTACATAGTCTAGGTCTATATAGGTACGCTTACTACCGGTATCGTAGTAGTAGGGATAGGGGGCCTCTGTAGGGAGCGCAGACTTGTCAACCTCTTTGCTGCGGTAGCTGAGTTCTTCTGTAGAGAAGTAGTCTATGAGGTCGTCGTTGTATGAGAGCTGATTGCTTAGGCGCAGCTGCTCGCCGAAAGAGTGTCGCCATTTGAGCTGAGCATTCAGTCCCTTGTGCCACATCTCGTCGCTCTCGTTGTTGTAGCGAGCATCGCGCTTGATGCGTGGCTGCACCTCACCTTTGGCGACATATAGAGCGTTGTCGCTCACACGATAGACATCGTTGCTTAGGACGGGTGGCAGGCCTGCCTCTGTACCATAGAAGTCTCGGTGATAGCTCAGGCGCAGGTCTAGGGCATCATTGCTCCAATCGCCAGAGATAGTGCCGTAGAGCTTCAGCCTTTTATCCTTGGTATTGCGCCAGCCCTCACCGCCTTGATAGCTAAAGCCAGCTAGGCCATTGAGGTGCTTGCTGAGCTTAGTGCCATAGCTAGTCGTATTGCGGATATGTCCGTAGCTACCGTATTCGAGCCGAGAGCGGAAGTTCGTCTGCGCTATGGCTCGGCGGCGTGTAATGCTCAGTAGCCCACCCTCTGAGGAGTGTCCTTGTAGTACCGAGGCAGGCCCCTTGAGTACCTCTATGCTCTCTACATCGCTTAGGTCTGAGAGTGGGTAGGAGTTTATGGTCGAGCGTTCGTCGCGCATCCCATCTATGACGATAGGGGTGTTGTCGAAGCCCCGCACTTGGAGCTGATAGAAGGCCCCATAAGATGTGTGGAAGCTTGCCGCAGGGACGAAGCGCAAGGCCTCTGGTACCGTGGTATAGCCATACGAACTAAGACGCTGGGCACTGAGCTGAGTAAGACTTAGAGGCAGTTTGCTTAGTGGCACCTGACTGCGTGTTATTGAGGACAAGGGCTGACGCCTCTGTGCTAGTACCTCTACCCCTCGGAGGTGGTGGATGCTATCCCCATGATGTAGTAGGCTCGTTTCGCTTGGTAGTCTCTCGGCCTGTAGTGTGCTTAGTCCTAGGCCACACAGGCTGGATGCTAACAATAGTTTCCTCTGCATAGTTTCTTTTCTAACGTTATGTTGTGGTTAAGGTAAAATATAAGACGGTGTTGCTGCTTGTGCTGGGGCTATCGACGCCAGAGGCGGCGCAGGTAGCGTAGCCCTAGCGTGAGGCCTGTAGCAGATACGAGTGCTCCGCCTACGAGGCAAGATAAGACGACTGTCCACCATAGCCATGGGTAGCGCACTAGAGGGGCAAAGGACATACTGTGCAGCCCCTGATAGAGTAGGCGGTGTAGGCGTTTGTTTTGGTCGTATACCTGTACCCGAGCCGTCTGAGGGTCTATATATAGGCGTGTCTTGCCACTGTCGCTTACCTCTATGCGATATACGGGCAGGGGCAGCTCGTGATGGCGGTCTATATAATAGCTGTCGTACTCTCTCAGTAGGCTCATCGTATAGGGCTCCTCTAGGATGTTGTCCGCCCAAGTGCGTAATTCCTCGTTTTCTAGCAGTAGAGGCCGAGCCTTATCAGTAGCTATTTCTAAGTAATACGAGCCTTGTGTGGTCATCAGCTGTATATACGGTTGCTGCCCCAGACTACGCCACTCGATAGACTTCACTCCCTCGTCGGCATAGCTGGACATTATGATATCCACATCTCGTAGGTAAGCCTCGGCAGGGTAGCCGAAAGTCTGCTCCTGTAGAGCTTGCCTAATGCGTCCCTCGCTCTTAGCCACACACTGTGGCACCTCCTGGACAGACATCAGCCCACTGAAGATATAGGCAGAGACTGAGAGGCCAAAGACGAAGCCCAAGATATGATGCCAGCGGTAGTCCCACTTTTTGTACGGAGTGCGTAGGCGGTGCGAGGAGCGATAGCCGAGCCAGAAGCTCCTAATGCCCAGCCATAGCCCAGCCAAGCACATCACAAAGCCGAGGGCTGAGAGTACCGTGATTACTCCGACCCAGAGATCGCGGTGCTGGCGTAGGGAGGAGAAATATATCCAGTGCGGAATGGCTCCTAAGTATGCCCATAGGCGTGTCTCTCGTGTCGTTAGCTGGATGGCCTCGGCCGTAGCCCCGGGGACAGAGAGCTCTGTCCCCAGGGAGTCTGCATAGTGAAATCTATAGAGGGGATATACCTTGTCTCCACGGCGGTATGGGACCCAAGTATCGACATCCATCAGAGTGTCTATATGCTCTATAGGCGCATCCGAGAAGCGCTCAGCATAAGCCCGGGCCTCTTGATAGCCTAGGGCTTGCTGCCCTAGGCTCATAGCTGTGCCTGTGCTATCCTGCGTGCTATAGGTAAGCATGTAGCCATCCCCTGTAGGCGTAGCTCGCAGGCTAAGGCTACGCAGGCCCGTAGGTGGAACACCCCTGAGCAAGCTGTCCAGCTCGGCACGCCCAGAGCTGTCTGCTACTACGACATCTGGCAAGCCCTTGGCTCTCTCCACTGGAGATATACTCGGGAAGGAGTGGAACAGCATCACGAAGCCAGACAAGAACCACATCAGGAAGAGCCCGCTAAGGAAGGTCCCTAGTATACGATGGACTGATAATAAGATCTTGGTCATTATCTAAACTAATCAGAGACGGTATGATAGGCTGAGTGTCATGTTGCGCCCCTCGGCAGGGAGGTACTGATAGTCGTATAGGACGTGGCGGCTATAGTCTGCATCCAGCAGATTGGACACATTGAGCTGTAGTCCCCATTGACGCCACTCGTAAGCTACTACAGCATTAAAGATCGTATAGCCCGGCACACGCTGTTTGTTGCTCTCTGAGGTATAGAAATAGCTAGCGAGCTCTGTGCCTAGACCACAGCGGAGGCGACTATGACGGCTTAGGCTTTGCGACCAGAAAGCCCAAGCGTTCAGTCGGTGCTTGGGGCTATGCTCTGCCGAATGTCCGTTGTTGTCCACATACTGAGCATTGGCATCGGAGCTAGCTTTGACACGGGCATCGGTATAGGCATAGGCCAGCTGTAGCCCTAGGGCATCTATAGGGCGATAGTCGATACTCAGCTCTGCCCCCTTGCTCTCGTAGCCATCCACGAGGGCACCACGACGCTTGCCGTTTGGTAGCTTGCCGAGGTAAGAATTCAGCTTATTGTTGAGGCTTAGATAGTACAGAGAGGCATCTAGGCTTAGCGACTTACCACAGCTGATATGGGTGCCTAGCTCGAATTGGTGCCCACGCATAGGTGGTAGCTTGCTGAGCTCCCCTGCCCCCATCTCGTTGCCCTGTTTGTCTAGGTAGGCAACCTCCGAGGATAGCGCTATTTTCTGCGGTTTGTAGAAGTTAGAGGCCGAGGCATATAGATTGAGGCTCTCAGTAGGGCTATACACTAGTCCCGCTCTGTACGTTAGGGCTAGGTTATTTAGGCTCTGTGTCCCATGGCTCTGCTTTACGGTCTTGCCCTCAGTATCCGACACAGTGAAGTCTCGTCTGAAGTAATCGAGACGAAGCCCAGCCAGCAGGGCCAGCTTGCCCCACTTGAGGTAATCCTGCGCATATATGCCGTGTGTTTGGTCTGCATACTTTTGCTCTCGAGAGAAGACCCAGCTTAGGTCGCCTTGGTTGCGCACGGGATTGAGAAGTGTGATAGGCTTGCTGTAGCCCACTCCGCTCATAGAGGCCCTGTCGTAGCGCTTCATACCCATCCGGAGGTAGTTGTACCCTAGAAGAAGGTTATGCTCCATAGCGCCTAGCTTGACCTTGCCCACTAGCTCTAGTTGATTCTGTAGGCTAAGCGTGCTGTAGTCGAAGGCAAAGCCGCCACGCTCTAGGGTATTGAGGTCTGTATATTTCTTAGTCCCTGCGCTGAGGATGTAGTAGGGTAGGTTGTCCTGTGGCGTGTCGCTCGTAGCCCAGCCGTAGTAGTCGGTAGACATATAGCGGATGTCATCGCTAGAGAGGAAGAGTTGCTCACTTAGTCTCCAGTCGCGAGAGAAGCGATATTCGTACTTGAGATGTGCTGATAGATTCTTATGCGCCAGTTCATCCTCGGGGAAGCCATGCACTGCCGTACGGCTTAGCTGAGGGTGGCGTTCTCCGGCCCGAACGAATAGGCTGTTGTCCTTCACTCGGTAGGCATCAGATGCATAGTAGGGTATGCCGTAGTCGCCTCCGTACCTATCGTTGTTGGCGTAGAGTGATAGCTGTAGGTCGGATTTACTGTTGAATAGATACTTCGCCATCAGGCTAAGGTTGTACCCCTTGGTGTAGTTCTCTCGCCATCCATCACTGCGCACTGCCTCTACATCGCCACGTAGTAGTAGGCGGTCTGTTACAGCCCCCGTGGCTCCAGCCTGTATACGTAGGGTGTTGTAGCTACCGTACGAGATACGGGCATTGGCTCCTAAGCGAGCCTCGGGCTGCTTGCGTACCAGATTGACGACACCACCGACGGCAGAGTGCCCCTGCTGCATAGAGGCAGCCCCCTTGAGCACCTCTATGCGCTCTATCGAGGCCAAACCTGTAAGGGGAGCTGACTGCCAGATAGTATGCCTATCGTCTCGCATACCATCGTTGAGTACAAGAGACTCGTAGAAGCCTCGGATGAAAAACATATGGAAGGCACCATACTGACGATAGCTGTGCACGCCAGGGACCTCACGTAGGGCTTCGGTGGCATCAGTGTAGCCTTTGAGACCTAGTTCCTCAGCTGTGAGGGTACTGACAGTAATAGGGATTTGCGCTAGAGGTGCCTCGATCTTACTGATGGAGGCTGGGCGTAAGCTACGCTTGGCGCTTACGACAAATTCATTTAGATGACGAGTGCTGTCTGTTGCTAAGCTCTGTGCCGAGAGCAGCATAGGCATAGCCAGAACGCATAGGGTAGATAGTTGCTTCATACCAGAATACGCTAGGCATCATCACGGAGCTACGGCGTAGTACGTACGCTACGGAGACGATGCTACGGAGAATAGTTTATAGTTTTGGTTCAGTTTATTTGCCTTGGGAGGTATGGATACTCCTCCTCTGGCTCGTTACGACTACGCATAACATAACGCCACAAAGGTACTACACTATTCTCAATAACGCAAAGCCGTAGCCTGTGCTCTCTAGGAGTGCTTGTGGTGCTACTGCCCCATCAAGGCAAGGCGAAAGTAACGTAGAGACCGTATGGCTGGCCTGTCTATTGCCTCATACATTTGGGTCTAGTAGCTGTGCAGGGGCTATCTGCACATCCCCCACAAGGTATGCGTAGGAATACCTTGTGGGGGATGTGCTAGATCATACAGGAGGCCGATAACGGTCTCGGTATAAGAGCTGTTTTTATTTAGACCTTAGCTTTGCGCTTGCGCCACCATAGGTATATCCCTGTGATCGGTAGCAAACAAAGAGCTAGGGATACAAAGAAGGCAATATAGCGTCCTACCCAGCCGCCAATACTACCCGAGTGAATATCATAGGTCATTCGGTATATCCGTTGTCCTATACTCAGTTTATCTTGAGCAATACCATACAATCCGCCCCCTGCTACCTGTTGCAAGGTATAACGATCATAGAAGTTGTACTCTGTTCGGGAATAGCGCAGATCTCCGTCGGGATTATATACTACGGTATAGACACCATCTTCGTCAGTAGGTACGTCAAAGCGTAGGCTTGAGCCGTCCGATACAATCGGATACTTACGCTGTACACTTTGCCACAAAAGGCTATCTGTATGGACAGTCTGCGTCGCCCTACTTACATCAGACTTGGGTACAACCCAGGTCTCTAGAGTGTCCCCACCTGTCAGTAGTCCGTAGTAGCCATTAGCCCACCAGTCGAAGCTCCAGGTCAGCCCCGTGACGGCAATAGCTAGAGCGAAGGCTAGGGTATAGATACCTACTACATTATGGAGATCTAGGAATAATCGTGGACGTTTAGCACCCCATTTGATGGTGCTAACGGCACGTAAGCTCTTCTTATTCAGTTTGCGTGGCATCCATATCACCAAGCCTGTCAGGCTAACGATTATGAAGGCTAGGATGCTCCAGCCGATGATGGGCTTACCAATCTCTCTAGGGAGCCAAAGGGAACGATGCCCATTCATAGCCCAGCGAAATATATCGTAGGAGCTATGCTCGGTATGTAGTAGCTGCCCCGTATAGGGGTTTACGAATAGGATGCTACGTCTAGAGTTGCCGATCTTGGCCGTTACTTGTGCTGCCTGCGTGCGTCCCTCGTAGGTAACACCATAGATGAGGTTGCTACTATCGGCAGGGCTACGATAGACTGTGGAGCGTACGCCATCTATGAGCTGATACGGGGGGAGTAGGTCCTTGCCCTCGTCTACGATAGAGAGGTCGGGGCGACCTATGGCTACGACCTCGGGCCGTAGGGCATAGATCGCGCCCGTGAGTGCTACTACGAAGAGGACCAAGCCCGCAGGCAAGCCCAGATAAAGATGTAGGCGAGCTGCCCACTTGCGGATGTTATTGCTCCTCATGATAGCTTAGAAGCGGTAAGTCATATTTAAGCGGAAGGTACGCCCAGCCTCGCTCTGTTGATAAGTGTAGTCTGCATAGGCTCTACCACTATATAGGTGCTTATCCATAAGGTTGTTTACGTTTAGTCCTAGGCTAAACTGCCCTGCCGTGTAGGATATATTGGCGTCGAAGCGGTGGTAGTCGGGGAGCTCACTCTGCGTCGTTGCCGCAGGAACAAAGCCCCACGAAGAGCGGTCTAGTTGAGCATTATAACCGATTCCCACTTGGAAGCCCTTGGGCAGTGTATATGTAAGCCATGCATTAACAGTATGCTTGGCGTAGCCTGGCAAGCGCATCCCCACAGGGCGACTAGCGAGGAGACTCTTGGTAACCTTATAGTCTGTAAAGGCATAGTTGGCTATGAGGCGTAGCCCTTGTAAGAGCTCGCCTGCTAGGTCTAGCTCTATCCCTTGGGCTTTGCTCTGACCGTCCTGGACCTTGTAGTCCTCACTAGCCGTATTCTGAGGGTCTGCCGTAGTCTCGTTGTTGCGGAGCATCGTATAGGCTGCGATTGACGTACTTAGTCGCCCCCCGAACCACTCTCTTTTGAGCCCTATCTCGTAGGTATTCCCCGTGATGGGCTTCAGTTTGTCGCTTGTGCGTGTGCGCCCCATCTGGGGGTTAAAGGCCTGGTCATAGAGAGCATAAACACTCGTAGCCTTGTCAATCGAGTAGCTAAGCCCTAGGCGTGGGGTAATATGCCGCTCGTGTGTGACGGTAGTGCCATAGCTATTGTCTTTGACATCGGTATATCTAGCGGCAAGTGTTAGGCGTAGGGCGTCGTCGAAGAACCCTATCTGATCCTGTACATATAGCCCTACATAGCTCTGACGTATGCGCGTAGCATCGGCACGCTCCTCGAGACTCTTGCTGCGGTCGAAGCTAGGATAGCCATTGGCAGGAGCCCCATTGTTTTTGGCCGTGTAGATATTGAAGGGCTTCTCGGCTGTATCTAGGTTGTGTCCCTGCATCCAGTCGTGCCACGAGTTTTTCTCCCCGAGGTCTAGGCCCATTAGGAAGCTGTGGCTAATGCTGCCGGTGTACTCTTTGCCGTTGAGATAGGCCTGCCCAAAGCGCATATCAGTCTTGGCATCGGCCGTATTAACGCGTCGGATAAGGTCGCCCGTAGCTGTTACGGCTTTGGTCCAGCTTTTGTCGGTATAGACCCACATCGACTCTCCTTGCTTGAGGCTGAGGCTCCAGGCCGTCTGCGCCGTGAGTGTCCACTTGTTGGATAGGCGGTGATTAAG
The DNA here is from genome assembly GCA_034091595.1 of Porphyromonas sp. Classification (GTDB taxonomy): domain Bacteria; phylum Bacteroidota; class Bacteroidia; order Bacteroidales; family Porphyromonadaceae; genus Porphyromonas. The sequence goes on along the minus strand of JAXFXP010000108.1, from coordinate 416 downwards.
CCTAGCCAACAGATAGTGGTCATTGTAGACCGTAGGTGTTAGCCCAGGCTCGAGCATACTCGCCTCACGGCCGAGGCTACCGAAGCCATCTGGGGTGAAGTTGTATGGACCTCCCGTATTGGATGTACTCAGATACTGATACATATACTGTAGGGTGAAGTCGGTGTCTTGGCTCAGCTTGTAGTTGAGCACTGGGGCTAGTCCATAGCGCTTGGCAAACTCATGTTTGCGATGGGACTGTGCACTCTGTCCGTAGACATTGAAGCGATAGGCTAGCTTGTCATTGATAAGCCCATCGAGATCGAGCGTTCCGCGGAAAAACTCATGGCTCCCATAGCTTAGGCTAAGCTCGCCATGACGCCCCCAGGTGGGTTTCTTCGTTACTACATTATATAGACCGGCAGGCTCTCCGTTAC
>JAXFXP010000107.1:0-4516 GCA_034091595.1 Porphyromonas sp. | reverse complement strand
GACAAGGGACAGGAGGGACGCTGTGTACGCCTTGTCTTCGATGGAGCCATGAGCAATGCCGAGGTTTATGTCAATGGTCATAAGGTAGGCTATTGGCCCTATGGTTACAACTCGTTCTACTTCGATGTAACGCCTTATGTGCAGTTTGGCCGTGCGAATACGCTCGCCGTACGTCTCAATAACAAGCACGAGAGTAGCCGATGGTATCCTGGTGCAGGCTTGTATCGCAACGTGCATCTGATTACTACTGGCGCAGCCTATATTCCTCAGTGGGGCATACAGGTGCAGACACCAGATATTAGTGCAGAGGAGGCTCTTGTATCTACGGCTATCCGCATCGCAGGGCTTAGTAAGGGGCAGGAGTTAACGGTCAAGACCAAGATACTAGACCCCAAGGGCAAGGTAGTAAGTACGAGCGAAGGCAATGTGCGTCAGACCTTGGAGCAGAATGAAACGACTCATAGGCTAGAGACACGTGTCGCTAATCCTAAGCTATGGGATATCAAGCAAGGGCATATCTACAAGCTGGCTGTTAGTCTAGAACGCAATGGTCAGATACTAGACAATGATACCGTATCCTTTGGTATCCGCTCGATAGAGATGAAGCAAGATGACGGCTTCTACCTCAATGGGCGTAAGGTTAAGTTCCAAGGCGTCTGCCTACACCACGACCAGGGACCGCTAGGAGCTGTTGTCAACGAAGCCTCGTACCGTCGTCAGATTCGCATCATGCAGGATATGGGGGTGAATGCTATCCGCACGAGCCACAATATGCCAGCGCCCGAGTTTGTCCGCCTGTGCGACGAGATGGGGATGATGGTAATGGCCGAGAGCTTCGATAGTTGGAAGGACCCTAAGGTGCCTAACGGCTACAACCTATACTACGACGAGTGGCACGAGCGAGACCTCGTGAACGAGCTACACCAATTCCGTAATGCGCCCTCTGTAGTGATGTGGTGTATCGGCAATGAGGTCAGCGAGCAGTGGAAGTACGAGGGCGTTAAGCGTGCGCGCATACTGCAGGAGATTTGTCATCGTGAGGACCCTACACGCCCTGTAACGAACGGGATGGACAATCCTTTGGCAGTGATGCACAACGGGATGGCTGCACTGTTGGACGTACCAGGCTTCAACTACCGCCCCTTCATCTACGATTCGGCCCACCGAGTACTACCGCAGGGCTATGTACTGGGGAGCGAGACTGCCTCGACGCTGAGCTCACGTGGCGTCTACAAGTTCCCTGTAGTCCGCAAAAGTATGGCTAAGTACCCAGACCATCAGGCCTCTAGCTACGATGTAGAGCACTGTGGCTGGAGCAACCTCCCAGAGGATGACTGGATGTGGCATGAGGATAGACCATGGATGATGGGGGAGTTTATCTGGACGGGCTTCGACTACATCGGCGAGCCTACGCCCTACTATAGTGATTGGCCAAGCCACAGCTCACTATTCGGAGCCGTAGACCTCGCAGGCATTCCCAAGGACCGCTTCTGGCTCTACCGCTCGCATTGGAACAAGGAGGCCAAGACCCTACATATACTACCACACTGGACGTGGCCAGGGCGTGAGGGACAGACGACGCCAGTATTCGTATATACCAGTTATCCCGAGGCAGAGCTATTTATCAACGGCAAGAGCCAAGGCCGTATCAAGAAGGATACGAGCATTACGCTCGAGGGAACCTTCGAGGATAAGTCCAAGGGCAAACTGACAGAGTCAGCCATTAAGAACTTCGATCGTCAGAAGCGCTATCGCCTTATGTGGATGGATGCTAAGTACGAGCCAGGCACTATTAAGGTCGTGGCCTATGATGCATCCGGACAGGTAGCAGAGACCAAGAGCGTACATACGGCAGGTAAGCCGGACCGCCTAGTCCTATCGGTAGACCGCCAGACTATAGACGCTAATGGTGAGGATATTGCATTCGTGCGTGTGAGCCTAGTGGATAAGGAGGGTAATCTAATCCCCGATGATAGCCGTCTGATAGAGTTCAACGTCAAGGGTGCAGGGTCCTTCCGTGCGGCAGCTTCGGGCAATCCTGCCTCATTGGACCTCTTCCACCTACCACGCCATCATCTGTTCTCAGGCGAGCTGACGGCCTTGGTGCAGTCTAGCAAGCGTGCGGGTACTATTACCTTTACGGCACGTGCCAAGGGCGTTAAGCCCGCATCTATCACGATAGAGAGCAAGTAGACACTCTCTGACGCCATAAGAGCAGGGCATTACCTCGAATGTATCGAAGTAATGCCCTGCTCTTATGGTGTAGTAGAAGAGAAAATAACAAGGAAGCTAGTAGCAGTAACTAAGGGCTATATACTCCTAAGCGCTTGTATCTTTCGTATAAACAATGTAACTTTATAGCATCATTACTCACTTAAATTGTGTCTTTGTGATGAAAACGAACCTTAAAGCAACTGTAATGCTCGCTCTGCTTCTGGTGGGGGCATCGTGCGAGCGGGAGCGAGGTAAGCCCTTGCTCGTAGAGCCTAAGCTAGAGCTAACAGAAGGTAGCTTCCTGAGGCTGTCTATCCAAAATCCGAATCAAGTAGTACTGCGCAGTACGGAAACAGACCCACTGAAGAGTGTTCGGTCTGTTGGCTTGCTATTCTACAACCAAGATACGGAGGTGCTGGAGCATATTCGAGAACTAAGTGTGTCGAGTATCAGCGATCTATCTAACCTTGTTGTGAAGCTCCCTCCTGCAGACTATAAACTCGTAGTAGTCGCCAACGCTAGTACACAACTCCGTAGCTCGATAAATCCAGGAGCTCCTCTCAGCGACTTTATCAAAGGACGAGAGCTAAAGGCTATTGACTTATTTGAGGCATCGCGTGGTATCGTGATGACGAACCAGCAAGGGGTCATAAGCGTACCAAGTAGTGCTTTCGTCTCATCTGTCGAAAATGAGCAGACGGCTATCAGTATAGCTCTAGAGCCTAGCTTAGCGCGTGTGCTAGTGTATGGTAACCCCAAGTTCTCCAGAGGAACGAAGGGAGTGACCAAACCTATGTATCAGATTACGAATCAAGCGAAGCAAGTATCACTACTGCGCCAGATGAACAAGTTATCAGACGAGAGTGAAGAGCAGGCACAAGACAATAGTAGTAGAGAGCAACGCTATGCGAAGTCTCCCTATTGGGATATATGGGTGCAAACTCCACCTCGTACTACAGAGGATATAGCTGCTTATTCTACAGATAATGCGCAGGCTGATCGTATGAAGCTGGAGATTAAAGAGCGTAGTGAAGATTTTGCCACAATGCTCAGCCAAGTAGCACTCTATGCTAAGGAAACAACGCTTCCTCCCAATAGCTACTTCGAGGGTACTACACCATGCGTTACCATTGCCTATCCCTATGTGCCCCAAGGCTTGCAACTCGAGGGTGAAGAAGGCTGGGTAAGTTACAAAGGTCGGTACTATAGGGAAGGTGCCGTGAAGGAGATGCTACGTGCTAATACTGAACCTAATAGCAATGAACTCCTGCAAGCTATGAGGCAAAACCAGATTACAGAAACGTCTTTTGCAAACTCTAAAGGTTTCGATATAGCAGGCGTACGCTTCTACTACAAAGCTTACAGCTACTACACAGTTTATATACGACATTTCTCGTCGGAGACACCATCGTCTGGCTACGGGAAGTATGGCATAGTACGTGGGAATGAGTACCGTATCAGTATAGCGGAGATAACAGCACCAGGTAGTCCCGTACCACCGACCTATAGTAATAATCTGAAGCCTATTACCGAGCAGAAAGCAGCTGGTATATCTGTGCGTATTGACGAGATACCACGTAGAGATCAAGAGGCTCAGCTATAGCGCTGCCTAATATACATGAAAGGAATATCTCCCCCCAGCTATGAGATATAGCTAGGGGAGATATTGCTGTATAAAGGTGTATCTGTTACTCTCTGATATAGCTGATCATTAGGTACCCCTCAGTCTCTGCTGTGGGCTTAGGCTCTAGACGCGTGTGTTCGCTCTTGCAGTAATCTAGTAGCCAGAGGGGTGTATCATCGACAGCAAGTAATAGGGCATCTGAGCGTAGCCTGTGCTCAGCCTTGGCATCAATAAGAATACGGCTAATGCGCTTAGTGCCTTTCATTCCGAAAGGTTGAATGCGTTCTCCTTCGTGCGGACTGCGTAAGCAAATTCTTTTGCCACGAAGTATCCTGAGGGGCAAGCACAGTATGTCTTTGCGGTCAATAACAGCAACAGAGCTAAACTGGCACTCGATGTGCCAGCCTTTTAAGCTTAGGCTACATGGGACTTGATCTAGGCTCAGCTCCTGCAGTGCAGGGCTATCTCCGTCTCTAGCGATAAGCTCTAAGTATTGCCACGAGCGGACTAAGCGATGGCTTGGGCTGTAGTAGCTAGCCCCTAAATTGTTCCGTCCCAAATCATCTGCTATCTGATAGCACTGCGAGCTACTAAAGCCATAGGGGCTGAGCAACTCGAATAGTAAAGCTTCGCTGTCGGGCGCAGTCTTCAGCGGCTCTAGCTTGATACCTTTACTAT
>JAXFXP010000106.1:0-5986 GCA_034091595.1 Porphyromonas sp. | reverse complement strand
ACAGCCACAACCTTACTGCGCACACGCTTACCCGTACCATCGGTAACAACCTTGCGCAGCATCTCCTGCATCGCTCGTATGCTCTCAGGCTTAGCAATGCGCTCACGAACGACTGTAGGCTGAAACTCCCGTACCGTACGGCCATCCTTATCACTAATGCTCGAGACAATATAGGGACGTAGTAGCTTGCCCCCATTAGCTATAGCATTGAAAAAAGCGGCCGTATACATAGGCGGTATCTTCGTTTCATAGCCATAGCTCATCCAGGCTAGCGTCGTGCCATACCAATTGTTTTTATCTGGCATACGGATGCTCGCACGTGCTCCTCCAGGGATTTCCTTTAGGGTAAGATTCTCGCCAAAGCCGAGGGCCCGTACACGCTTGACGTATTCAGAGGGGCGAGAGGCAAAGTTCTGAAGGATAATCTTAGCGACACCTACGTTGCTAGAGCGCTCTATGACCTGCGAAGCCGTAATCTCCCCATAGCCACCACTGCCAGCATTATGGTCACGTACCGTACGCCCGCTGACCGTAAGCGTGCCATTACCGACATTGATGACATCCTCTGGGCGTACCATTCCACCGTCAAGAGCTACAAGCATCGACGCGACCTTGAAGGTCGAACCCGGCTCACTCATATCACTCACAGCGAAGTTTTGCGCCTCTATATAGTTGCCCTCAGCAGTACGGGCTAGGTTGGTAATCGCTAAGACTTTGGCCGTAGGGACATCTAGTAGAATAGCTGTACCACTAGTAGCCTTTAGCAAGCCCAGCTGCTTACGCATAATGCGCTCTAGCTGGTTCTGCACATCCATATCAAGTGTGGTGTGCACCGAGTACCCATCGACAGGAGGGTCTACGACCATCCGATTCTCTCTCTTGGCCGCCTTAATAGCTAGGCCACGGCCACTCTGCCCCTCTAGGAGCGAATCTAGACCAAGCTCGATACCGTAGGAACCATTGGAGAGGCCATTGGTCTGCTCCCCATACACGTTGCCGATAGCACGGTGTGCCAGCGAACCAAATGGATAAAAACGCTTGGCTCGCATCTCGGGGGCAGCTATAATCTTCGGGAGCAAGCCTTCGCGCTTTACAGGACCACGGGCAGTGCTGTCTATACGTATGTAGGGCTCGGAGCTTATAATCTGACGATACTGTAGGTAATTGATGTCCATACCCACGACTGGCACGTAACGTTTCTTGGCGATGAAGCCTTTGCGCCAGCGCTCTCGAATCTTTGCCCTATCGATGCTTATACCCAGATCGGCATAGCTCTTGACAAGGTAATCAGCAAAGCGGTCTAGATCCGAGGATAGTAGAGCTGAGATGGAGTCTTTGCGGTGCTGCTCTCGCTCCGTAGTAGCAGGTTTATGCAGGAAGGCTATCGCCTCGGCATTAAAGTCAAAAAACAAGCGGTACACTGGAGCCGTAACAGCCACAGCTCGCCCATCCGATGAGTAGATAGTACCACGTATAGGCTCTAGCGTTATCTCCTTAGGGGGATTTAGGCCTTCACCTTTTCGACGGTAAGTTTCGGCCTCAGGGCCAAACATAAAGAATAGGATCTTCCCCAAAGAAAGTACCAAGGCCAACGCAAATATGCAGCCGATGAACAGAAAGCGACGTGACGATGTGGGGAACCATCGCTCTACGACATGCTCAATACCGGAGATAATCGCATGGTATATATATGCACCAGCACGCCCCACCCCTCTGAGAAAGGTAAGGATACGCGATGGCTGCTTGGGGGGAGGCGCAGGGCGCTTCTTCTTTTTCTTCTTCTTTGGTTGCTCTAGACGCTCCATAGCTATTGGTCTTGTTTGTTAATGCTGGTCGTGTCTATCACCTCGTAGGGAGGCTTAACGGGATGCTGCAGGCCCAACTGCAACGACTCTATACTCTCCTCAATGCTAGAGATACGCTCTAAACGCACAAGCTCCGCAGACATATAGAGGCGTCGATAGCGCAGGTCTTTGAGGACCTCCTCTCTGCCTGTAACCCTACGAATACGTGTGTTGTAGTATGTGTGCCAGTAGGCAGCACCAAACAAGCACAATAGAGTAAAGAGCGCATAGCATATCGTATCCATCGATAAGCTGCTGATAAAACGTCTCCAGTCCTCTGGAGAGCTTGAGACCCTAGAGGCTGTAGCAGGCTGTACGGTCTCCTCGTCCTCTGCATCCTCATCGTCATCGTAGTACTCCTCTTCAGACTCGCTGTCCTCATCAGCATACTCATCGAGATCGGCTTCGGCATATTCCTCTAGTTCTGGCTCTCCGTCTTCATATTCCTCGTAGTCCTCCTCAGTGTCGTAGCCATCTTCATCCTCCTCGTAGTCGGTGTACTCATCCTCGTACTGCTCCTCGGCACGGCGTGTTAGCTCTCTCAGCTCGGAGTCCTCACTATAGTGTCTCTCTCTATCCATAGGCTAGCCCTTCGATTTAGTATGATTATACCCCCAACCACTCGGCAATGCGCAGTTTAGCTGAGCGAGCACGGGGATTGCGCGCTAGCTCGGCCTCTGATGCCACTATAGGCTTGCGTGTAATGAGCCGCCAAGGCGAACGGGCGGCACCGTATATCTGGTCCTGAGCTTGCTCGTCCGAGTTAGAACGCAAAAAGTTTTTGACAATCCTATCCTCCAGCGAGTGGTAAGTCATCACCACTAGACGGCCTCCTGGACGCAGTACCTGCTTAGTAGCCTCTAGCATATCGCGCAGAGCCGCAAGCTCATCATTTACCTCTATACGCAGAGCCTGGAAGAGCATACTCAGTTGCTTCTTCTCCTCTTTGGGGCTGATACAGGGGCGTACTACCTCTAGCAAATCTCCGATAGTAGCCAACGGGCGCTCAGTGCGTGCAGCTACGATCCGACGTGCCAGCTGACGGCTCTGCCTCAGCTCGCCATACTCATAGAATATGCGCGCTAGATCGGTTTCCTCACGCTCTGCTAAAAGCTCTCGTGCCGAATGCCCACGGCGTGCATTCATACGCATATCGAGGGTAGCCTCAGCACTTCGGAAGCTGAAACCACGCTCAGGCGTATCGAAGTGATGCGACGACACTCCTAGGTCGGCAAGGACTGCATCTACCTGCCCTTGCTCGCCATAATAGTCCATAAATCTGTCGAGATGACGAAAGTTGGATGCCACGAAGGTAAAGCCCTCCTGCGCTGGGACGTTGCCCATGGCATCGGCATCCTGATCTACCGAATAGAGACGTCCGCCAGAGCCCAAACGCTCTAGGATAGCACGGCTGTGTCCGCCCCCTCCCATAGTTACATCTACATAGCAACCATCGGGGCGAATGGCCATCCCCTCGAGACACTCCTCAAGCATTACGGGGATATGATATACGCTGTCCTGCATCTCCTACCCTTTGATTAGATAGCGGTAAATATCATTGCCATTGGCATAGAGCATCAATAGCAGAAGAAGTACCATACCGGTCATCTGTACATAGCCCATTGCTTGGTCGCTCAGCTTGCGCCCCGTCAGCATCTCTATGATAATGAACACAATATGCCCACCATCTAGAGCAGGAATCGGTAGAAGATTCATCACGGCTAAGATAATCGATAGGAAGGCTGTTGTCATCCAGAAGGCCTGCCAATTGAAGCCTGAGGGGAAGAGCTTTGCCATAGTCCCAAGTCCGCCGAGACTCTGTGCACCCTCCTTAGTGAAGATATGGCGTAGCCCCTCTACATAGCTTACGATAGTCTGCTTGGCCTTAGTAGCACCTGCAGGGATTGCCTCTGAGAGGCTGTAGTCAACCTGCTCCATCTCGAAGAGCTTCTCGGGGGAGCGTAGCATTACGCCCAGCTTACCATCATCACTGAGCTCTACGTTCAGATGCAGACTGTCACGACGAAGGAGCAGCTCGACAGTCTTACCAGCATGCCTGCTGAGAGCCTCCATAACCTGACGCATACTCGCAGTGGGCTTTCCGGCCACAGCTATTACCTCATCTCCCGACTGCACACCAGCCTCACGTAGAGTAGCGTTATGGACCTCCTCTATAACGAAGGGGATGCGCAGAGCAGCGACACCCTGGCCGTCCCGTAGAACGCGCTGCATCATATCACTCGGGATACTGATGAGTCGCTCTTGTCCGGAGCGTAGGACTGCTACCTCACGAGCATTTACCAGACGCTCTACTACGCCTGCATCTAGCGCATTGAAACCTCTATCACCGTCGATAGACGTAATGATATCTCCGTCTACGAAACCAACTTTATGCATCGTTTCACTAAACTCCCAGCCCTCGTGTACACGGCTTGGCTCCAGGCGTTTGTCTCCCCAGACGAAGGCTACGGACGTATATATACAGAGTGCCAATATGAGGTTAAATATGATACCTCCTGCCATGATCAGGAGGCGCTGCCAAGCTTTCTTACTACGGAATTCATCGGGCTTAGGCTCACTCTTGAGCTGCTCGGTATCCATAGACTCATCAACCATCCCCGCTATCTGGCAATAGCCACCCAAAGGCAACCAACCGAGGCCGTAAACTGTGCCACTGCGCTTGGATTGCCACTTGAAGAGCGAAAACCATGGGTTAAAAAACAAATAAAACTTCTCTACGCGCGTCCCAAAGAGACGAGCGAAAAAGAAGTGTCCTAGCTCGTGTACGAAGACGAGGATAGAGAGTGATGCTATTAGCTGTACTATATTCATATACTATTATTTGCTTATCAGGTAGACAAAGGCCTAAGCCTGCCAGGACTGGGCGAGGCTGCGTGCCTCGGCATCATAATCGGCTATTAGATCGGTACTAATAGCCTGCGTATAGGCGAAGTGCCCCAGTACAGTCTCAATCATACGGGGCATATCTACGAAACGCATCTTGCCAGCGAGGAACTTCGCTACAGCGACCTCGTTGGCAGCATTTAGCACGCAGGGCGCTAGCCCACCCAACTCCATAGCATGGTAGGCTAGTGCTAGGTTGGGGAAGCGCTCTAGGTCGGGGCGCTCGAAGGTAAAATCCTGAGAGAAGAGGTCGTAGCGAGGGTAGTCATTAGGAACACGTCGGGTAAGGCCCATGGCATAGCCTATTGGTAAACGCATATCTGGTTGCCCCAGCTGAGCCTTGATGACTCCATCCCTAAACTGTACCATCGAGTGGATGATACTCTGCGGATGCACCACCACATCGATATCTTTGGCTGTACAATCGAATAACCACTTAGCCTCCATCATCTCGAACCCCTTATTCATTAGCGAGGCGGAGTCTATCGTTACCTTAGCACCCATAGACCAGTTGGGATGACGGAGTGCCTGATCGACGGTAACCTGTGCCAACTGATCGGCGGTATGCCTACGGAAAGGGCCTCCCGAGGCCGTAAGGATGAGACGCTCGAAAGGCTCCTCCTCTCCCACTAAACATTGGTAAATAGCCGAATGCTCGCTATCTACGGGGATTATATCGACACCATAACGGCGGGCCATAGGCATAATCAGCTCTCCAGCTACTACTAGAGTCTCTTTGTTTGCCAAACCTATCGTCTTACGCGCCTCAATAGCAGCCATTGTCGGGCGCAAACCTGAGTAGCCTACCATCGCAGTAATGACGATATCTATCTCCGGAGCCGATACAACCTCCTCGAGAGCATAGGCTCCTGCCAGCACCTCTACCCCCGTACCACTAAGGGCCTCTAGGACATCGCAGTAATACGCCTCCTCGGCTATTACAGCGTAACGAGGGCGAAACTCCAGAGCCTGCTCAATGAGCAGCTTGTAGTTACGCCCAGCAGTAATGACGAAAGCCTTAAATACTTCGGGGTTTTGTCTTATTATATCTAGTGTTTGCGTCCCTATCGAGCCTGTAGACCCGAGGATACATATATTACGTTGTTTTGCGCTAGTCATATATAATCTGTAGTGTCACAAAGATACAAAGCTTTCCAAGAGTGGCAATAAACATAAGCCCTGGAGACTGTGCTACAGCCTCTATAAGTGTTTATAACTCAAGCGTGCGGGCTGGCACA
>JAXFXP010000105.1:0-5029 GCA_034091595.1 Porphyromonas sp. | reverse complement strand
CTAGCTCGAGCTCTGCACGCCTTGGTGCTACACAGTAATCCCCACGCGATGGGACTAGGCGCCCATAGCGTGGGGATTGTCGTCTCATCGCCTTGCATCTTAGGGAGTACAATGAGGCCGTGGCATGGGGCTCATATAGGGCGGCATATCTTACAACGGATGTTAAGCTTTTAGGCCTACCGCATGCGCCCCGTACTATGCCCTCCAAGTAGATAAGCCTAGCTTGTATTGTTGCTAGACTGCGGAGGACGGTTTCTATGTAGAACCATACAATAGGCCTATATTGGTATAGGTACTGATTGTTGTACCTTTGTGCTACTGAAATAAACATAAGCAAGATGAAGAGATTACTTAGTATCGCCAGCTTAGCCTTGGGTTTGCTGGCTTCGTGTTCGAGTGCTAAGGAAATAGAGCTGCGCATCATTCATACCACGGATACGCACGGCAACCTATTCCCTTATGACTACATCAATCAACGGGAAGGAACAGGTAGTATGGCTCGCTTCTCAACCCTTATGCAAGAGGTGCGCAGGGATAGTAAGCACGTACTACTCCTAGATGGGGGAGATATACTGCAGGGTGAGCCCATCACTTACTACAGTAACTACATCGATACGCTGCGTAGTAATGCCGTAGCTGTAGCTATGAATTACCTAGGCTATGATGCTGTGACCATCGGCAACCACGACATCGAGCCAGGGCATGCCACTTACGACCGTTTCGTAAAGGATGCTAAGTTTCCTGTTCTTGGTGCTAACGTCATCAATACCGCCACAGGCGAACCCTACTTCGTTCCCTACAAAGTCTATGAGCAGGGAGGCGCACGCATCGTTGTGCTAGGCCTTACCACCCCTGCCATACCCCAGTGGTTGCCTGAGCATCTGTGGAGCGGTATGCGCTTCGAGGATATTATCGAGAGTGCTAAGCAATGGGTACCACGACTAAAAGAAGAAGAACAGCCAGATTTGCTAGTAGCTATGATACACTCAGGCATGAGCAACGACAATGCTGATTATCTAGAGAACGCTGGAGAAACGCTTGCTACCGCTGTCCCTGGCATTGACCTCATCTTGATGGGGCACGACCACCGTCAGGTCAACAAATGGGTACACCGTAGTGATACGGACAGTGTCCTTTTGCTTAATGCCGCCAACCACCTAGACTGGGCAAGTGATGTGCGTATTAAGCTATATAAAGAAGGGGACAAAGTAACTAAGAAGGAGATCTCCGCTAGCTTTGCCGATGTCAATGCCTACGGCATAGATACAGCCTACCAGAGGCTGATGGCAGACTATGATGCAGGTGTGCGTACCTTCCTCGGTAAGCGTGTCGGAATCTTGCAAGAGCCTGCCAAAGCAAGTGATGCCCTCATAGGCGCTAGCAGCTATCTAGCCCTAGTACATCAGATGCAGCTTGCCACAGTAGGGGCAGATATCTCTTTTGCTGCTCCCCTGAGCGTGACGGCGGAGATGTCTAGCGGAGATGTGTATGTGCGCGACTTATTCAAGTGGTGTCCATTCAGCAACCATCTATATGCTATGGAGCTTACAGGGGCTGAGGTTAAGGGCTACCTAGAGCATTCGTATGCTGGCTGGGCTAATGAGATGAAGGGAGCAGAAGATCGTCTTATCGCTATGCGTCCCGATGCTAAGGCTAGCGACCGCTACAAGACTGCTGTACCGACCTACAACTACTCCTCAGCCTATGGCATTGATTATACTGTAGACGTTAGTAAACCTGCTGGTCAGCGTGTACAGATTAGCCAAATGACAAATGGGCAACCTTTCTCGCTTACCAAGACTTATCGAGTGGCCATCAATAGCTATCGGGCTGGTGGGGCCGGTGGTATGCTCACCGAGGGAGCTGGCATTGCTAAGGAGGAGCTCCGTAAGCGTATAGTAGCATCTAGCGACTACGACCAATTCTTTAGTCTGATGCGCTATATCGAGGCTAAGGGCGTGGTACATGTAGGCACGGTGGGCAATTGGCAGTTTGTGCCTCGTGCTTGGGCTGAGCCTGCTGGACATAGAGATGTAGATTTTATCTTGGGAGGTAAATAAGCGTGGAACTACAGGGCTTACAGGGAGCTTGGGGGCTGATTATTGTCGTAGCCTTTGGGGTAGCTCTACTTGTTCTGATTGTCATCTTACTGGCATTGAGGGGACGTCGTAGGCGCAACCGCCCCATCAAGATGCCTCCTAGGCAGACCGCCGAGAGCATTCGTAATACCTTGGCCATCGATATCGATACTTCGGAGCTTACGATGCCTCGGACTGTTGCTACCGGATCACCATATTACTTGGTTATCGATACCGAGACGCTCAATCCTGTGCAGAGCAACGAGGAGCTGGAGGGAGCTTTTGTTTACTCACCGCCGATAGCTCTATCGTGGCAGGTACTAGATGCTACGGGAAATCGGTTGAGTGAGGAAAGCTACATCCTTAGCCTCGGTGATGGTGCCGAGGCTATACATACAGAGGCCACCGAGATACATGGTATTACGGATGATATGCTACGGCGTGGAGAGGTGCCCGAGCGTGTGTATGAGCGTCTGAGGGAGGCCTTGAGGACTACGGAGATGATCGTGGCGCACAACCTGAGGTTTCACCGCTCTGTACTAGGGCAAGACTTACGAGAGAGAGGGCTAGAACCTCTGGCGCTGGCCTTAGAGAGCTGTGAGGGGATCTGTACGATGGAGTGGGGACGTAGCTTAGGCTTTAAGGTTTGGAATGGGGGCGAAGCACTTTACCCACGCCTCGATGAGCTGTTTGGGCATCTGTACTTCCAGCGTATGCATTTGCCTCTGAGATATGCTAGCAAGACGATACGTGATGTGCGGCTCTGTGCAGCCTGCCTACGCTGTAAACTATAGTAGCCTTTTAGCGGTTATTGGATTGTGAACTTAATGTTAAACTAATAAATTGTAATTATGAGTATTTCTCCAAATAAGTTCGTGCGTGTAAGCTACGAACTCTATGTAGGTGATGAGAACGAGCGTGAGCTGATGGAAGAGGCCACTGCAGAGCGTCCTCTAGAGTTTATCTATGGCATGGGTATGATGCTCCCCGACTTTGAGCAGCAGCTCTTTGGTCTCTCTGCAGGCGATAGCTTCGACTTCGTCCTCTCTAGCGAGCAGGCCTATGGTGAGCGTAGCGAAGAAGCTGTGCAGGAGCTCCCTAAGGATATCTTCGTAAACGAGCGTGGGGAGTTTGACTCTAGTGTGGTATTCGAGGGCAATACTATCCCCATGTCTACGCACGATGGTCAGACCTTCCAAGGTAGCGTGCTAGCGGTACGTGAGGATGTAGTGGTGATGGACTTTAACCATCCACTAGCAGGTGAGACTCTGCACTTCATTGGTAAGGTGCTAGAGGAGCACGAGGCTACTCCACAGGAGATAGAGCAGTTCTTTGGTGGTGGTGGCTGTGGCTGCTCATCGGGTGGTTGTTCGTCAGGCGGCTGCGGTGGTGGCTGTGGCTGCGAGTAGTCGTCTTGGTAACCGTAGACAAAAACATAGGGCTGTACCTCTCGGAGATACAGCCCTATGTTTTTGTCTATAAGCTAGCCCTAATGGGATTGCCCTATAGTCTAGCTAATCTGAGTGAGCATTCGTTACTCTACTACACCCTTGATATGCAGGCGGAAGCCACCATCGAAACCATTGCTGTAGACCGCAATCGTCTTAACGAACTGACCAGGACGTCCTGCAGGATTGTAGCTTACGACGATCTTACCTTCCTTGCCAGGGGCGATAGGCTCAGCATCATATTTGGGTGTCGTGCAGCCACAAGTCGTAACTACTCGCGTAATTACGAGGGGGGCTGTACCGGTGTTCTTGACGATAAAGGTATGGGTAACCTTACCATCTGCCTCTTTGATTACCCCGAAGTCGTGCTCGGGTTTGGCTGTAGATATTACAGCGCCCTTGGGCGACTGGGCGAAGGCTAAACCTACGAATAGGCACATAGCCGTCAGGATATACATTAGTTTCTTCATAATCTTTATATATGTCTGTTCTAACTGTTTTAGATAGCTGCGTATCGATAGCAACTCGGCACAAAGATACGTAAATGTAGCAGAAAGGCAATACCTCTCTAAGGGAAGACATCCTCTACGATGGCACTAAAGACACCTCGGGCATGGCGTACTGATGGCATACCATTGGTTAGGTAAACGATAGCATACCAATCGTCTCCGTAGTTGACATAGCCTATATAAGTAGCTACGCCACGCATCGAACCACTTTTGAGGTAAGCCTTAGTATGAGTATTCGGCATTAGCGTGCGGAGGGTACCTTCGTAACCTAAGCGGGGGAGAGTTGCTACGAGTGTACCGTCCTCGGGCGTATGACCTCCGAATAGTTTGACGAGTGCCCGAGATAGAGCTCGAGCATTGATTTGGTTCTCACGGCTTAGCCCCGAGCCATCGGCTAGGCTAATATCTTGAGAGCTTAGCCCCAGTTGCCTACGCCAATAGTTGCTGAGCGCTGAGCCCCTGTCTTGCTTGGGATTTAGGCTCTGAGCGATTGCCTCAGCGTACATATTCATACTATGGTGGTTGGTAACACTGGCTAGGACCTCTAGGGGCTGTGAGTAGTAGGTGTGCAGGAGCGAACCCTCGGGTTCGTAGCCTTCGTAGCTAACTGTAGGTGTCTTACCAATCGCAATACCAGCGAAACGAAGTCTAGTCTCTATAGCAGAGGCCAAAGACTGAGCGGGGTTATGCTCGGCACGTCCTCCGACCTGATTGTCACCGTAGTTTAGCCCATAGAGTCCTGCTCCGTATGCCTTGTCTAGGTCTTCTTTGGCCCAGCTTGCTACAGGGCCAACTCCTGTGGTGAGCGACGCATCGAGATATATGCCTCCAGTGATCTCTTTGATGCCTCGTTCTTGCAGCGCACGCAAGAGCTCGTTTGTAAAGCGATAGCGCTCACCGGGGATGAGCTCCGTACCAATAGAGGGGTCTCCGCTGCCTCGTATGAGTAGTGCGCCCTGTAGTTGTCCATTCTTAATCTCTCCGATGGTGTATA
>JAXFXP010000104.1:0-29561 GCA_034091595.1 Porphyromonas sp. | reverse complement strand
CTTTGCTGACATCGTATTCTGTCGCTAGCCCTCCCATAGAGGTCTCACGGTATAGGCTAGGTAGGTCTTTGCCTGTACGGCGCATCACCTCCACCACTTGGTCGAAGCTCACGCGGTGCAGGCCGTCGCTAAAGGTCCCGTAGGTATTGGCATCTAGAGCACGTGCGGCTGCGAAAGCATTACGCTCTATGCAGGGTATCTGCACCAATCCACAGACAGGATCACAGGTGAGTCCTAGGTGATGCTCTAGGCCCATCTCAGCCGAATACTCTATCTGCATGTTAGATCCCCCGAAAAGCTGGCTAGCAGCCGCAGCTCCCATAGCACAGGCTACCCCTACTTCGCCCTGACAGCCGACCTCAGCACCAGATATAGAGGCGTTGGTGCGCACTACATTGCCGAATAGGCCAGCTGTAGCTAGAGCACGCAGGATGCGCGTCGTGGGGAAGTCTCGGCTTGTCTGTAGATGGTACAGTACAGCCGGGATGATGCCACAGCTGCCACAGGTCGGAGCTGTAACGACACGTCCTCCGCCAGCGTTATGCTCGCTGACGGCTAGGGCATAGGCATAGACGAGTCCGCGGCTCTTGATGCTCGCCGAGCCGTAACCGTTGGCTTTGACGTAGTAGGTGGCGGCTTTGCGTCTGAGGCCTAGACCGCCTGGCAATACGCCCTCGGTCTCTAGGCCCTCTTTGATGGCAGCCTGCATAACGTCCCATACCTCGGCGAGGAAGTCCCAGATGTCTGAGTCTTCGTGCTTCTCTACGTATTCCCAGAAAGTAGTCCCCGAGGAGGCCAGCACACGCATTATATCACGTATGGTACTCTCAGGGTAGATATCGGCCATTTCTTTCTCGTTGAACTCTTCGTTGGCTAAGGTACCACCTCCGATGCTGTATACTACGAAGGTGTCTAGCAGCACACCCTCTCGGCTGAAGCCCTCGAAGCGCATACCATTGGGGTGAAAGGGAAGTTCGATCTCGGGTTGCCATATAATCTCTGTAGGACCTACTGGCTCTAGGATGCGTAGGATGCCTACATCGGTCATATGCCCTTTGCCAGTAGCGGCCAAGCTGCCGAAAAGCGTTACACGGAAGCGTACAGCCTCTGGGCAACGTGCTAGGAACATCTCGCTGGCACGCACGGGGCCCATTGTGTGGCTACTGCTCGGGCCGTAGCCGACTCTGAATATTTGTTTAATAGAGTCCATGTTTGTGGATAGTATTAAAATAGGAGTGATGCGACTAGCCTCTTTAGTCGAGGATGCGCAGCTTGACGAGGATAATGCGGGTAGAGGATGAGCGCAGTACCTCGAAGTGGTAACGGTCTATGACTATGACCTCACCTGTGGCGGGGATACTCTGGTGGTGATGCAGTATGTAGCCGGCAACGGTCTGGAAGTCCTCTTCGTCGGGGAAGCCGAGGTCGAAGCGCTCGTTGAGGTCATCTATCTCTAGTCGACCGCTCAGGATATATACACCGTCCTCGACACGCTTGGCGATGAGGCGTGCGCGATCGTGCTCGTCCTCAATGTCTCCGAAGATCTCCTCGATAACGTCCTCTAGTGTAACCATCCCCGCTGTGCCCCCGAGCTCATCGATAACGATAGCGATGCTCTTTTTCCTCTGCATCAGCAGAGTCATAATCTTGCTGGCATACATACTCTCAGGGACGAAAAGGGCTGGGACGATATGGTTGCGCCAGTCTTCGTCTCGGAACATCTCACTAGAGTGTATATAGCCTACAGGCTCGTCTATATTCTCTCGGTATACTATTAGCTTACTATAGCCGCTCTTGATGAACTTGGCCTCTAGCTCGCTCTTATCATCCTCGATATCTACGGCTACTATTTCGTTGCGCGGACGCATGCAGTCCCGAGCTTGTAGGGTAGGGAAGCTGATGGCGTTCTGAATGAAGCGCACCTCGCTCTCGCCATCGTCTTTTTGGTTGTGCTCTAGGTAATGCTCTAGGTCTACGGTAGAGAACGTCTTGGCTATATGGCTCTCCCCTCTGCGCCCTGCCAGGCGTAGGACGGCGCTCGTCATCAGGCTTACCACCCACATAAAGGGGTAGAGGAGCACATATATAGTGATGAGCGGTAAGGCCATAACCTGCATCATGACGTTGGGGTTCATCCTAAACATTACTTTGGGGATGAACTCGCCCGTGAAAAGGATGATGATAGTACCGACGATAGACTGTACTATCAGTACGAGGACATCGCTATCCATCCACTTATATAGCACAGGCTCTAGGAGCTGGGCCATCAGGATGCCGTATAGCACTAGGGCGATGTTATTGCCGAGGAGCATCGTCGTGATGAAGTGGTCTGGACGACGATAAAGTATGCCCAGGATGCTAGAGATAAAGCCCCCCTTGTTGCGGTCTAGCTCTAGGCGTAGCCGGTCGGCCGATACGTAAGCTATCTCACTGCCCGAGAAGAAGGCCGAGAAGGCTAGCGTTAGGAGGATATAGAGGTATATCAAGGTCTATTAGATATTGAAAGCACTAGAGCCAATCAGATTACCATCAGCGAAGATTTGTAGGCGGTAGTGCCCGCTCATGAGGCTCTCCTCTACAGGCCAGTACATCGTGATAGCGGTTTCCTCACCGTTGTACTCTATCTCGCGGCGTGTAGAGTAGGGTAGGCTCTTGCCCTCGAAGCTAAAGCTGCCAGCTCCGGCCTTTACCATTACCTCATCGTCCGGACGCATGATGCGTGTATAGAAGGTTTTAGGACCCACGCTGGCCGTTACATTCTTGGCGACACGGAAGCTAATCTCGATGTTTACGATCTTGTCGATATTCTTGGCCGTCTTGCCTCGTTTGTCTATGGGGCGTACACTGATGCCGGTAGCATCGAGTTTGGCCGCGAGGCTTACTCGGCTTGTCAGCTCACTCTTCTCGTTGGAGAGCTGCGCTACTGTACTCTGCGAGCGAGCGTAGTCTGTACGTATCTCTTGGTTCTCGGCTCTGAGGCGTTCGTTTGTAGCATGTAGTGAGTCTATCTGTACGACATAGCTCTTGAGGACCTTGCGCAGTGTGCCTACCTCTTTGGTCAGAGCTGCTATGCGCTCGGCACTAGTGCGCTTGGTGTCCTTTAGCTCTTGTTGCAGGCGTTCTACCTTGGCCCGCTCGCTCATCAGCTGACTGATGAGGCTGTCTGTACCTATCACGAGGTCGCCCTCGGGCCCCTTGATAGTAATCTTGTTGTACTGTGTCTTGTACTCCTCGGCGAGCATAGCTAGCTCCTCGCGCATGGCTTCGGTCTGTGCCTGAGTGAAGGCGGCTTTTTCGGCCTCTAACCCACTGCGCTCCTCTTGTAGGAGGTAATAGTATAGTCCCGAGAGTGCTAGAGCCACGCCTAGGACAAGGGCTATTACATATTTTAGTTTCATCTCTGCTTATGTGATCTTTCCTCTGTGTTTGCGGATAATAAATCGGTCTAGGTGGCTAAGGTTGTAGTAGCCTGCGGAACTTACCGGGGATGGGCTGGTCGAAGTCGTAGCGGCGCTTTGTCTTCGGGTGTACAAACGAGAAGGCCATACTCTCTAGGGCTACCATCCCGAGGTCCTTGCGCTTGCTACCGTTACGCCAGTCGCCCATAATGGGGCGCTTGAGGGAGGCCATCTGACGGCGTAGGCGATTGTTGCGTCCATCTAATAGCTCTACCACGACCAGAGCGGCTAGCTCGGTCTGCTGTAGGCAGCGGTAGCGTGCTTGTCCTGCGGTTTCGCTACCACGTACGTGGCGGCTAGGCTTGCGACCTTTGGGGTCTTCGTTGCTTGGTGCGGCTAGGTAGCCCTCTCTATCGGGCATCTGCCCCTCGGCTACGAGCACAAACTGCTGGCGTAGGATATAGCGCCCCCAGTGCTCGGTCATCTCAGCCTGTAGGGCGGCTGTCTTAGCCATCAAGACGAAGCCTGAGCAGTCTTTGTCGATGCGGTTGAGGAGGAAGACTTTGGCACGAGGATTAAACTTTTTGAGGTGCTTGCTGACGACCTGCATAGCTGTTTCGTCTCGTTCCTCTCCACTTGCCACAGTAGGGATGCCAGCAGCCTTGTGTATGAGTATAAGGTCTTCGTCTTGCCAAAGGATATCCACCAGACGGTGGTGCAGTGTCGTAGGCAGTGGTGCTGGGTGTAGCACCACGGTATCACCTATCTCTAGGGTGTGGTCCCACTGTGTCGTAGCCTCGCCATTGACGGAGATAAAGCGGTCGGCAAGGAGTTGTTTGACGGTGGTGCGGCTGCGCTCTCGCAGGGCGTGCTGCGTGAGGAAAGCTAGTAGCCCCCCCTCTGTTTGGCCCTCGCTCACGACGAAGCTATGCGTGGGACGTGCTACGCGGGGCATCTGTAGTTTACTGATATTTTTTTTCATCTAATTCTTCTGTTCGTTGGCCATGCTATCGGGGCGTTTGATAATGAATACCTCTTCGCCTGGTGCGTGCATATGGTAGCGTTCGCGCGCAATCTCCTCCACGCCTAGCCCCAGCTCCTTGAGCTCCGATACACGGGTGCTATCCCGTTGGAACATCTCGGCCTCACGTTTTATTTCGGCACTTATGTAGCTGTCGCGCTCTTCCAACCTGAGATAGGCGGGGAGGGTACGATCCCCTGTGAAGAAGGCTACCCCTAGGATAAATGCTGCTGTAGCTAGATACTTCAGGAACCAGAAGCGTCTATTAAACTCTCGGAGCTTTCTCCCCAGAGGGCGTAGTAACTTATCTTTTATGAAGAGTAACATAAGGCTTATCTATTATCCTACAAAGGTACGAAAAGCGGAGCAAAGATGTGTTAAGCTCTTGGGAAAACGCTACTTGAGACCACTCTCGTAGGCTACTGGATGGCAAGCGTTGCTTGTTGGTTTGTTGTGAGACTTTGGGGAATGCGCTAATAGGCAAACGTTAAGACTGAGGGCAAAGGGTGTTTACTCTGGTAAATGCCCGAACCCGAATGTCGAGAGCGACCATGCGAGTGCCTCATTACGCAATAGTCTTTCCTTAGAGAGTCTTGTGTAGAAGCCCTCTGAGGGTCTTACCGATAGGCTCCTTTGTCGGATGTATATCCGGCTAATACCCAGCCCTTGGTGCATATGCAGGTGCCTGGGTATACACTCGTTGATGCACTAGCTATCAGCCGTGGGGGAACAGTGGCTTGCGACCTTGGCTTACTTAGCTCCCTCGGGCTGTGGAAGCTTGCTCTCTCGCTATCTACTTCCTAGAGTTGAGCTCTAGGGCGTAATAGCTTGTGTAGCTGTGTCGTTGCTTACGATAGCTGGACTTATGCTTCCTTTTGCTATTTTTGTGGATGCAATGAACATAAAACTAATATCCTGGAACGTTAATGGCCTAAGGGCCTGTTATACCAAGGGCTTCGATGAGAGCTTCCGAGCGCTGGATGCAGATTTTTTCTGCCTGCAAGAGACCAAGATGCAGGCCGGACAGTTTGACCTCGCCTTCGAGGGCTACGAGTCGTACTGGAACTATGCCGACAAGAAGGGCTACTCTGGCACGGCTATCTTCGCCAAGCATAAGCCTCTGAGCGTATCCTATGGCCTCGGCATAGAGGAGCATGATACCGAGGGGCGCGTCATCACGCTAGAGTACCCAGAGTTTTACCTGATCACGGTCTATACGCCCAACTCGCAGGACGAGCTACGCCGCCTAGACTATCGTATGGATTGGGAAGATGCTTTCCGCGCCTATGTGCAGAGACTCGATGCGGACAAGCCTATAGTGCTCTGCGGCGACCTCAATGTGGCCCACAAAGAGATAGACCTCAAGAACCCCAAGACAAATAGGCGTAACCCTGGCTTCACAGACGAAGAGCGTGGTAAGTTTGACGAGCTGCTAGCGGCTGGCTTCGTCGATACGTTCCGCCATTTCTATCCCGATGCCGAGGGGATGTACTCGTGGTGGTCGTATCGTGCTGGTGCGCGACCCAAAAACGTGGGCTGGCGTATCGACTATTTTGTCGCCAGCGAGCGCCTGCGCCAGCAGCTGGTATCTGCCCATATCCACAGCGATATCTTCGGGAGCGACCACTGCCCCGTAGAGTTGGTACTACGCATAGACTAATAGTATCCCGAGAATGAACCGTATAGAGCGTATCGACAAAAGTATCACGATACATCAGCTACGTGAGCCTGTGCCTGTACAGCTACAGGGACAGTTTCATGCCGAGGTGCGTACGCTACGGACCGAGATAGAGCGTGGCGAGCGTCCGCCTGTCGATGAACCTAAGATGATAGAGCGTCTGGGGCACCTCCTGACCGAGCCTTCGCCGAGGCATACGGTGGAGCGTATGATGCTCTACTTCCGTCGTTTGGCCTGCTGTAAGAGTATAGAGGCACTGCGCTTCGCCGAGTCGCTCTGTGAGCGACTAGAGGGCGATCTCCGCTATCTAGCACTGATGACAGAGCTAGAGCTGCGTATGCAGGTCTATGAGGAGCTCACCGACACGCCACAGGCGCTTATTGCTAGTGGTCTAGGAGGTCTAGGGGAGCTGGTGCGTCTCAACGGAGTGGCTATGCAGGCCCGCTTCGAGCCATGGGAGGCTTATCAGCGCGAACTGATGCACAGCGAGCTGTCGCGCCTCTGCGAAGCCGAGGGTGGCCGTATCGAGGAAGAGCTGTGGGGGCAGGAGTACTATGGCTTCCGCTTGCTCTTGCCCTACTATGCAGAGGTGCCCGAGCTTATAGAGAGCTTTATGACGAGCTGCAATGAGTACGGACAGTTTATTCACCCAGACTGCCGTGTTACGAATCTGCTCTTGCTGAGCCATGAGGATATACAGCAGGTGGTACAGCTCTATCGGCAGAGGGCAGAGGGCAAGACTACGAATATAGATGTCCTCCTGCAGGATATTATGCAGGGACTTAACAACCCTTCGGACGAGGCTACCGATAGTGCTTCGGAGGAAGATAAAATAGACTAATTTATGAGTGTTATCCGCTCGGTACTAGATACCGACCTGTACAAGTTTACGACCAGCTATGCCTATAGTAAGCTGTACCCCCGCGCCTATGGGCAATTCAGATTTATAGACCGCTCGCGGGTGGCCTATCCAGAGGGCTTCGGTGAGGCTTTGCGTGCCGAGGTGGAGGCTATGAGTAAGCTCGCTCTGAGCCGTGATGAGGCTGCCTTTCTCCGTCAAGAGCTGCCCTATCTCCCTCCGACCTATATCGACTTTTTGCAGGGCTTTCGCTTCGACCCTGAGGAAGTTACTATCGAGCAAGATGCCGAGGGCTACATCAGCATTACAGCCGAGGGCCTGCTCTACCGTGTAACGCTCTGGGAGGTCCCCCTCTTGGCTCTGGTCAGTGAGCTTTACTTCCGTATGACAGGGGCGATAGCGGACATGGCTTATGCTGAGGCTGCCATCATAGATAAGGCACATCGTATGCGTGAGGCGCAGATAACCTTCTCTATGTTTGGGATGCGCCGACGCTTTAGCTACGATGTAGAGTATCGGATGACGGAGCTGCTACGCGAGCATGCTGGCGAGTTTATGCACGGCACGAGCAATGTGCACATCGCCCATAAGCTCGGCTTGAAGGTGTCGGGTACGCATCCGCACGAGTGGATACAGTTCCATGGCGCTATGTATGGCTACAAGATGGCCAACTACATGGCTATGGAGGACTGGATAAATGTCTACGATGGCGACCTAGGCACGGTGCTTACGGATACTTATACGACGGATGTCTTTATGCGCAATTTTAGTAAGAAGCATGCTATGCTTTTTACCAGCGTACGCCATGATAGTGGAGACCCGCTCGTTTTCACAGACAAGGTGATAGCCCGCTACAACGAGCTACGTGTAGACCCCAAGATTAAGTATATCATCTTCAGCGACGGCCTCAATGTGGACCGTGCTATCGAGATCGCTGACTACTGCCGTGGGCGCATAGGAGCCAGCTTTGGTATTGGTACGAATTTCTCTTGCGATGTGGGTAACGGCATCAAAAGTCGCAATATCGTGATGAAGCTATGGCAGTGCAAGATGACTGAGCGCGATCGCTGGCATCCCTGTGTCAAGCTCAGCGACGTAGACGGCAAACACACGGGCGAAGAGAGCGAGATTCGTCTAGCCCAGGAGACCCTAGGTATTTTGCCTAGCTAGGGGTAGGGCTACGTTAGCTATTTCTTGTTATGAGCACCTGTTGGCTGGTAGTTATTGCTAGCTGATAGGTGCTCATCCTCTGTAAGGTGTCCATCCTTGTGAAGAGTGGCAAATCGCCAGTTCTCTGTAGGGGTGGATGTCTCTTGTGCAGATATTAGAGGCTTTTGTGTATTTGTTATACATAGGCAAAGTAAGTGCCGATGGATTTCTCTTTGTTGGCTTACTGGCCTATCTATGCTCTTTGTGTTCTGTATTCATTATGGTATTTATTCTTTTAATAAGCCTTCGTCTAGTGAGCGTGTAGATTTGTTTTGCGTATTAGAATCTTTGCTCTATCTTAGTGTCCGAAATAAAGCTCAAGGCAGTATATGAGGGTTTCGTATGCTGATGTAAGTATCAATAATTTTAGTGTTTGTAGTATGAAGAAGATTTTACTTCTTATGAGTTTGATGCTCTGCATGATCTTCACCGGTCTTGCGCAAGAACGTATCAAGCTGACAGGTACTGTTAAAGACGACAAGGGCGAGCCGCTCATGGGGGTACAGGTAATCCCTGTAGGAGCTACGCAGAATGGAGGCTTAACAGACCTCGATGGGAACTTTACCATCATGGTACCCAAGGGGACTAAGCAGCTTAGCTTCTCGTATGTCGGTTATGCTAAGCACGTAGTCGCCATTGGTAATCAGTCTACTTTTAAGGTAGTGATGCACGAGGAGGCTTCGGCACTTAACGAGATCGTAGTAACTGGTTACGGTGGTAAGATTAAGCGTAACAAGGTTACCAACTCTATCTCTACAGTAAAGAGCGAGACCCTTAGTGTAGGTGTTTATTCCAACCCCGCTCAGGCGCTCTCGGGTGCTATTGCTGGGGTGCGCGTACAGCAAGCCTCGGGTAATCCTGGTGCTCAGCCCTCACTCGTAATCCGTGGTGGTACCAACCTCGACGGATCGGGCGCTCCTCTAGTGGTAGTAGACGGTCAGCTACGCGAGAGCATGGCCGATATCAACCCTGAGGATATCGAGGATATGCAGGTGCTCAAGGATGCTGGAGCTACGGCTATCTATGGTGCTCGTGCTAGTAATGGGGTAGTACTTATTACCACGAAAAGCGGTAAGAGCGGTCTGGGACAGCTCAGCGTCAAGGTAAAGACTGGTTGGGATTTCATGCGTCAAGCTAATGAGTTTCTATCAACAGATCGCTACATCTACTGGATGCGTACGGCGCACCAGCGCATTGTAGATACTTATAAGGATCAGGCATACTCAGGCAACTTGGCTAAGTATCTGATTCAGCCTAAACCATTCGGGACAGGGAATACTTACGGTGGTAAGTATAATATCTTGCCGTACGATGCCAACAATACGCAGCACGCCGAGTTGCTCACCAAGGGCTGGAGCGTAATGGATGATCCTGCAGTTGCTGGTCAGAAATTGATCTATCGTGGTGTACGTCCGCAAGACTTCGCTATCCAAAGCCCCGCCTTTACGCAGGACTACAATATCAGCATGCAGGGCGGTAATGATAAGGGTACTTACTATGCTGGTATCGGATACAATAATCAAGAGGGTCTGGCAGTAACGTCTTTCTACAAGCGTTATAGCTTCCTCTTCAATGGCAGTTATAAGCTCAAGCCATGGCTCAAGAGTACGTCAAACTTCAGTTTCAACCGTGCTAACTGGCAGAGTATGCCTGGCTCGGCTGCAGACGAAGAGCGCTATTTCGGTCGTGCTTTCTCTGTGCCTCCCACTGTACGCTTCAACGACGAAGAGGGTAACCACCTTCTAGGTCTAGGAGGCGGTGATGCCAACCATTTGTTCCAGCCAGAGAAGTATCAGCGCTTTAACCAGAGCGATAAGTTCACGATGGTTCAAACGTTTGATATCGACCTCAGCAAGCACCTAACACTCAAGGCTAGTGCCAACTGGTACTACAGTGAGAGCTTTGGCGAAGCGTTTAACCGAGACTATATGACGGATAATTTCTCTAATCCGATCAAATACAATACCACGCGCTCGAGCTCTGCCTCATGGTCTAGAGACTTCCGTCAGACCTACAATGCTATCCTCAACTACAATAGAGACTTTGGTAAGCATAGCCTAGGGGCGATGTTGGGGACAGAGTACTTGGATGTCTTTGAGTATGGCTTCTCTGCCTCGGGTAGTGGTGCGCCTACCGATGACTTCGGCGACCTAGAGTACACAACCGCAGACGCCAATAAGCGTACGATCAACTCGTTCCATGAGCGTATGCGTATCCTCTCGTACTTCGGTCGTGTAAACTACGATTACGATGGCACTTACCTCGTATCGCTTGTCTCTCGCTACGATGGTTACTCGTCGCTCCTCGGAGAGAATCGCTGGGGCTTCTTCCCAGGTATCTCTGCGGGTTGGATTCTGACCAAGGAGTCATGGTTCAAGGAGGCTCTACCCTTTGTGTCGTTTGCTAAGCTACGTGCTAGCTACGGGGTGAATGGTAATGCCTCTGGTATAGGGGCGTACACCCTACAGGGTTCGTATGTGTCTGCTGGTAAATACAATGGTAAGGTCGGTTATGTAGTAGGAGATCTTGCTAATCCTGGGCTTCGCTGGGAGCAAACAACTACTCGTGAACTCGGTCTAGACCTAGGCTTCTTTGAGAACCGCCTCAACGTTAACCTCACGTACTACAACCGCCTAACGAGCGACAAGTATGCTACTTATACCTTGCCATCGACAACTGGGTTCTCTGGTATCCGAAACAATAATGGAGAGTTCCGTAACCAAGGTCTAGAGCTAGAGCTAACAGCCAAGATTTTGCAAAACAAGGATTGGTCTTGGAACGCTGGTCTAAACCTAGGCATCAATAAGAACACTGTCGTAAGTCTACCCTACAAGGAAGGTGCTCCTCGTAACCAACAAAATGCACAAGAGGTCTATACCGGTAATGGTGACGAGAAGGATTGGGTAGGTGGCTATCAAGAAGGGCAAGAGCCAGGTGCTCTAGTACTCTACAAGTTTATGGGTATCTACCGTACGGATGACGAGGTGCCTGGCGATCTCGTCGTGGAGACAGGGCAGCTCAATAGCTACAAGATGTACGGTCCCAAGGCTTATGCTGCCTTGACAGCGGAGCAAAAGAAAACAGCGATGCCCATCAAGGCTGGGGACGCTATCTGGTACGATGTCAATGGCGACAATAAGATCGACCAGTTTGACCAAGTTGTGGTGGGTAACACTACGCCTCGTGTAACAGGTGGTTTCAATACTACGCTCCGTTACCAGAATCTATCACTCTATCTCCGTACAGACTTCGCCCTCGGCCACTGGGTGGTAGACCGCTCTACGGCCTGGATTATGGGGGCTGCACAGGGGGAGTACAATACGATTACACTTACAGAGGATAGCTTCACAGAGGCTAATCCTAACGCTAAGTATCCTCGCTACCTATGGGGGGACTTGATGGGTAACTATCGCCGTAATTCGACGCTCTTTGCTTATCGTGGCGATTACCTAGCTTTCCGTGAAGTGTCTCTAAGCTACAGCTTGCCTAAGCACTGGGCTAAGAAGGTATTCTGTGAGAACATCTCTATCTCGGCAACGGCTCAGAACCTAGGTTATCTCTCGGCCGCTGCTAAGACAATGACCAACCCTGAGGTTGGCACAGGGGACGGTGGTTACGAACGCTATCCATTGCCACGCAAGTTTATCCTTGGTCTAAACGTAACATTCTAATAGGCGAAGAAGATATGAAACTAAATAAATCGCAATTACTCGGGGCTATGCTCCTTGCTACCCTTGTGGGAGCTAGCTCTTGTGCTGATAAGCTCAATCTCGAGCCATTAGATAATTATGGTTCGACCACCTTCTGGCGGAATGAGGCGCACGTTGTCGGAGCTATGAACGGCATATATGTCAAGGTCCGTAGTCTAGCTTGGACGCACTCGTTTACTCTAGGAGAGCTACGTGGCGGTACGCTCGAGCAGGGCGCTGGCGTAGACGGTTCTTCTCTCTTCGGCGGAGATATTATCTCGCACAACCTGAGAAGAGATAACACTGGGATCAGCAACTTCGGAGGCTATTATGATCCTATACAGGAGGTCAACCTCCTGATAGACCGCCTCGAGAAGTTTACGATGACTGAGGCTGTCAAGAAGAACTTCTTAGGACAAGCGTATGGTCTACGAGCTTTCCTCTACTTCGATCTATATCGCACCTACGGAGGAGTGCCTCTCCGCCTCACCCCTGATGTGGTAAATGGAGAGCGGGATGCCAACAAGCTAATGGGGGAGCGCGCTACGCCTAGCGCTGTGATGGCACAGATAAAAGCGGATATTGCTAAGTCTCTAGAGTACTTTGGCTCGGAAAAGACCTTCGATGCCTACGGCGTTGGTGGTCAGAAGAGTGCATGGAGCAAGGCTGCCACAGAGACTCTCAAGGGCGAGGTGTATCTATGGAACGCTAAGGTTACTATTGGCGATCAGACTGCTACAAATGCAGACCTTGCCGAGGCCAAGATGGCCCTAGAGAGTGTTCTGGCTAACTACAACCTCTCTCTGCAGACTGAGTATGCCAAGATATTCAGCTCTACGAATAAAGGCAATAGCGAGGTAATCTTCGCCAGCCGCTTCCTAGACGGAGAGGCTGCTAGCTCGGGCTACTCACAGTTCCTGTATCGCAACGATGGCTCTATCAAGACGCTCTATAAGGCTGATGGCACTACGCGCTTTGGTGATGCTCTCGCTATCCAGACGACAGGAGTGCTACGCTATCAGTACAAGCAGGCACTCTACAATATGTACGGTAGTGGAGACACGAGGCAGACGGCAACGTTTGAGCCAGTATATAATCAGGATAAAAGCCTAGCCGTAGCTATCGTCAAGAAGAACATCGGTGAGGTGAATGCCCAGGGCAATCGTGTCTACACGGGCGATATCATACATTACCGTCTAGCGGATGTTATCCTGATGCTGGCTGAGGTCGCTAATATGGAGAATGATCAGGCAGGAGTCAAGAAGTACATCGATATGATACGCAAGCGTGCCTATACGCCTGCTGTCTTCGATGCTAATACGAGTCTAGCTTATACGGCTGGAGACTTCAAGGCTAACGAGCTAGCGATCCTCAAGGAGCGCACCAAGGAGTTCGTGCAGGAAGGTAAGCGCTGGTACGACCTCTTACGTATGACTACTGCTAAGACGGGAGGCACTGCACTAGTCTTTACTGCAGACGGAGCAATAGACGGAGCTCCATATGTCCTCAATCCATCTGAGCGCTATAAGGTATTGTGGCCAGTGGATAAGACTACGCTCAACAACGATACTAAGCTCAAGCAGACGCCAGGCTACTAGTCCGAGGAATCGGCATAGGCTCAAGCCTTAGTGCTAATATCAATGCTCATCGGGCTACGTGGCAGAGACCACGTAGCCCGATGATTTTTAGATGAGGGCCAGGTACTGGTCTCCAGAGGTCTGAAGGGGGGGGCTACTAATGGCTTTCGTATAGCCGAGGGGCTAGTTTGTTGCTTTTGTGTACCTTTACTACGTCACGATCTAGACTTATAAAAGATGCGTCGCTCCATATTTTATTGTTGCTTGAGCTGTATGACTCCATGGCTAGTGCTGCTCCTGTTTTGGGAGGGGACAAGCCTCTGCGCTCAGAGCAGACTCTCAGTGACAACTCCGCAGCACTATGCGGTCAGTAGCCTAAGTCCTTCTAAGGGGCTTAGTAGTCTGCGCGTGTATTCGCTACTTGAGGACCCGAGCGGGGCTATGTGGATTGGGACCAAGACGGGCGTAGATCGATATAATGGACGTAGTATCCGTAACTATCCTCTGAGTGAGGGTGTGGCCTATAGTGATATCAGCGACCGTGCCGTCAAGCTGGGGCGAGCGGATACGCTTGGGCTATATGCCTACGACAATAAGGGCAAGCTCTATCGTTATGACCTGGTGCATGATACTTTTCGCCTAGAACTCAGACTCCAGAATATTCTAGGAGACGAAGTCCTCAGTGAGACCATGTGGCTTAGTCCTAGGGGGGAGCATTATTGGGGATTGGATAGGGGGCTATATTATTTGCCTTCGGGAGGTTCGCCCTCGGGAGAGTGGTTGCTCCGAGATGTCTACGTGCAGCATATCGAGCCTTCTAGCCAAGGGCTTTTCATAGGTGCCAGACAGGGTGTCTACTATCTGCCCATAGGGAGCCGGCGTCCTCGTAAGCTGCTGGATAAAGTTTCGGCCCTTAGTCTCTATAATGATGCTGAGCAGGGGGTGTTGTGGGTCGGCACCTTTTTTGGCAAACTGTTGCGTTATGATCTACGTAGTCATCGCCTGAGTCCGGAGCAACCACAGGGCGTTCCTCAGGGTTCTATCCGTAGTATTCGCCCGCTGGACCAGTCGTCGCTACTACTCGGGATTGACGGGCAGGGCATCTATGCTTTGCACAGAAAGGAGGCTGTAGCCCGCCCTTTTCTGCGTACCGAGGGCTCTACCGATAGCCAGCTACAGAGCAATGGTATCTATGATATTGCCGTGGACCACGATGGTAATATATGGGTTGGTTCTTATTCGGGTGGCGTAGATCTGGCAATACCTCAAGAGTTGTATATAGACCGCTATAAACACGAGCTACAGAGTAGACAATCTCTTATCAATGATAAAGTCAATGCTATTCTAGAGCTAGAGGATGGGCGTATAGCTTATGGTACCGAGCAGGGCCTGAGTATCTACTCTCCTGCGAGCCAAAGTTGGCAGCATCTGCTAGAGGGTGCTGTTGTCCTTAGTCTTAGCCGAGATGCTTTGGGACGGCTCCTGATAGGAACTTATGGGCGAGGTGTGTACGAACTGAGCCCAGGGGCAGGGCCTCGGCCACTCTACTCTGTCGCTGAGGGTAGTCTGCGCTCAGACTATGTGTATAGCCTACACCACGATAGGGATGGAGCCCTCTGGATCGGTTGCCTCGATGGCGCCCTCGTACGTCTAGGCTCAGGTCAGCCTATCTACTATCCGATACAGCAGGTACAGCAGATCTGTGCGACGCCCGAGGGAGGTGTAGCTGTGGCTACGAGCAACGGTTTCCATATCATAGCACCAGGAGAACAAGAGCACTCGTGGCACTTCCACTCCGAGGCCCTCAAAGGTGGCGACTACAATACTTATATACAGGCCTTGCTTTTCGTCGGGACCGATGAGGTGCTGCTGGCTACGGACGGTGGAGGTATGTATCGCTACAATATCAAGACGCGTCAGGTGCTACGTCAGTACACACGCCTCGATGGTCTGCCCAGCAATACCATACAGGCTATGTGTTACGATAGTAAGTCTAGCGTACTCCTAAGCACGGACCGAGGTCTAGCCCGCCTAGAATTCGAGAGTGGAGAGCTAAGCAGTCTCAATCATATCGCAGGTCTAGATGGTGAATTCCGTCGTATGGCCCTCGTTACTCTAGGGGATGGACGTATCGCCCTGGGAGGCAATGCGGGTGCTGTTATCCTTAGACCTGAGGATGTAAAGGCTCTGAGCTATCAGACGAAGCTACACCTAGTGCGTCTACAACTCTCTGGACCTAAGGTCGAGACTAGTTGGCAGGAACGCCTCCGACAGGGGTTAAAACATAGGAGCATCAAGCTCCCACACGACCGCAACAGTCTGCAGCTCACCCTCGAAGCTATCAACTACCGCTATCAGCACGATATCGCTTATCAGCATCGGCTAGAGGGGCTGGAGTCAGCCTGGAGCCTACCTAGCCAGGACGAAGTGATAGCTTACAGTCAGTTGCCCCCAGGCGACTACACATTGCATATCCGAGCTATTAGCCTACACGATGGGCGTACCCTAGACGAGGAACAACTGCGACTCTATATATCCACTCCTCTCTGGCGAACCTGGTGGGCCTACCTTATTTATGCGCTTACGCTTATGCTGGCGTTGTATATAGCCTGGCGTGTGTATATCACGAGGCTAGAGCGTCAGGCCTTCGATGAGAAGATAAAGTTTTTCGTGCATACGGCCCACGACATCCGTACGCCACTGAGCCTTATCTTAGCTCCACTGAGCGAACTGGCCGAGCGTGAGCAAGAGCTTAGCGACAAGGGGCGCCGTTATCTGAGCATTGCTCGGCACAATGTGGATCGTTTGCTGAGCATGGTCACGCAGCTACTAGACTTCCAGAGGTTGGAGCGTCAGGAGGTGGAGATGTACGTCGAAGAGTTGGACTTCGTGGCCTTCTTAGAGGCGCAGGCTACCGCCTTCGCTCCGCTGGCCGAGGCGCAGGAGATTAGTCTCCACCTAGATTTACCCGCAAAGCCAATCCCCCTCTATCTAGACCGTACTATGGCGGCCTCTATTATCGACAACCTGCTCTCTAACGCTATCAAATACACGCCACCAGGAGGACTTATCGAGCTTCGCCTAGAGCAGACCAGCGAGGACTATGTGAGTCTATATGTCTCGGATACGGGCATCGGTATTCCAGAGGCTGCGCAAAGGAATATCTTCCGAAGCTATTATCGATCAGACAATGCTATCAATGCACAGATTGTCGGGAGTGGTATTGGCCTAGTGTTGACACGACGCTTCGTCGAGCGCCACGGTGGTGAGCTTTCTCTGCGTAGCGTAGAGGGGGAGGGAACGACCTTCGTCCTACGCTTGCGTCGGGGCGCGGAGCATCTACGAGAGCATCTGCAACAGCGGTATTATCCACATTCTAGCGAGCAGACACAGCCCCAGAGTTTAGTGTTGCTAGGGGAGGATATTGAGACTACAGAGGCAGGTAGCCGTGAGACGCTACTATTCGTCGATGACAACGAGGAGCTACGTCACTATGTACGGCTTTCACTTTCTGAGTATTATCACGTTGTCGATGTCCCGAGTGCCGAACAGGCTCTCCTCTATCTAGAGCATGCTGTCTGTGATATCATCGTGTCAGATGTGATGATGGAGGGAATGTCGGGCGTAGAGCTGTGTCACGAACTTAAGGGCAGGGATGCTACAGCCTGGATACCGATAATCTTGTTGACGGCGAAGTCTGGGCGTGACTTTGCCTTAGAAGGGCTAGCGGTGGGGGCCGAGGACTATGTGAGCAAACCTTTCGACCCACAGCTACTACGTGCCAAGATTGATACGTTGCTAACGAATAGGCGCCTACTGCGCCAGTATTACCTGCGCCAGAGCCTAGAGGCCGCTGCGAAGCGTCCCGAATCTGCTACGAGTGAGGAGCCCAAAAGCGATACTGCTGGCTCGACCGAGGCCCTTGCCGAGTTGTCGAACCTTTCGGCTGCTGACCAGGCCTTCGTAGAGAAGGCAACTAATTTAGTCCTTGCTCATATCAGCAAGGAGGATTTCTCTATCGACGAGCTCTGCCGTCTAATGGCGATGAGCCGTACCCTCTTCTACGGACGACTGAGGGGGCTCACGGGGCAAGCGCCACAGGAGTTCATCCGACTTATTCGCTTAGAGCGTGCTGCCTCGCTCCTCCGAGAGGGCTATACGGTCCTAGAGGCCTCGGAGCAGACGGGCTTTGTCAATCCCAAGTATTTCAGTACACTCTTCAAGAAGCAATACGGCGTTTCGCCGAGTAAGTATCACTAGTGGCATACGCTGCGACTCTCTAGGCCGTTAGGTATCTGATTCATTGGCTCGATGAGTCTGGTCCTAGGCTCTGTCCTATTGTTTACGTCTGTGGTAGGGGCTAAGGGGTTTAGAATAAGTCAAATATGATAGATTTCAAACCTTTTGTGATAGGTATCAAACCCCTTATATATCAGCCTTGCTCTAAATTTGCTCGCAGATATTAATCACAGCTTTGCATACCTATGAAAAGGAAACTTACCCTTACGATGACGACGGCTATATCGCTGTCTCTCTCGGCACTCGCTCAGGACTACAGACTAGTCTGGAGCGACGAGTTCAGCCAAAACTCCCTGGGGAAGAACTGGAATGTAGAGACCGTAGCAGCTCCGTATAATAATGAGCTGCAGTACTACACCAATCGTCCCAATAACGTCAGTATCAAGGATGGCCATCTAGAGCTAATAGCTAGACGGGAAAGCTACGGAGGTCGTGCCTTCACCTCAGGTCGCGTAAACAGTCATAAAAAGGTGAGCTTCAAGCATGGGCGTCTAGAGGCCCGTGTGTGGCTTCCCAAGCTCGGCAATGGGTTATGGCCTGCGATATGGCTCATGGGAGAGGACATTGACCAGGTAAGTTGGCCTGCCTGCGGCGAAATCGACATCATGGAGGCTGGCCATGTGGACGGCATCAAGAATGGCACTACAGAACGACTATTCTCGGGTAACATTCACTGGGGTAAGCGACCAGAGGAGCATCAGATGTGGACTACTGGTGCCGTTACCAGCCCCAAGCCTATCACAGAGGGCTACCATACCTTTATCATGGAGTGGGACGACAGTCACATCCGTTGCTATCTAGATGATAGTAAGACACCCTATTATGAGGCAACGATTACGCCAGATCTGGGGTCGTCAGCCTTTTTCCACAAGCCTTTCCACATATTATTTAATCTGGCCGTTGGTGGAGACTATCCTGCTATCCACAGACCAGAGGACGTTACGGCTCTACCGCAGGAGGGTAGCGAGGCTCGTATGCTCGTGGACTATGTACGTTTATATCAGCGGGTCGGTAAGGAGAACGCTCACTATACCACTAATGATGCACCACAGTCAGCACGCCCCAGTCAGACCTCCAAGAGTCAAGGCAAGCGCCTCTCGGGAGTTATCGTCGATGGACAAGGACCTATTATTGGGGCGAGCGTGCGTGTTAAGGGCAAGAACCAGGGTTCGATTACAGACCTAGATGGTCGTTTCTCTCTGGATGCCCCTGCAGGGACCGAGGTTGAGGTCAGCTACATCGGTTATAAGACTCAGACGGTAAAGTTACAGCCCGGCATGACCATTACTCTGGTGGAGGACAAGCGCATGCTCGATGAGGTAGTCGTAACGGCTCTTGGTATCAAGCGTGAGCGCAAAGCCCTCGGTTATGGGGTCGGAGAGGTCAAGGGCGAGGAGTTGACGAAGGCTAAAGAAACGAATGTTATCAACTCGCTTTCCGGTAAGATTCCGGGTCTAGTGGTGAGTCAGACGGCTGGTGGCGCCTCTGGCTCTACGCGTGTCATCCTGCGTGGAAGTACCGAGATGACGGGTAACAATCAGCCTCTCTATGTAGTCGATGGCGTCCCCCTAGATAATACCAACTATGGCAGTGCCAGCACGGCTGGTGGCTTCGACCTTGGGGATGGCATCTCAAGTATCAACCCTGACGATATCGAATCTATGAGTGTCCTCAAGGGGCCTGCCGCTGCTGCGATTTATGGTAGTCGTGCCTCACACGGGGTTATTCTCATCACTACCAAGCGTGCCAGTAAAGATAGCTTTAGTGCCGAGTACAACGGCTCTCTGACGGTGGACACTCAGCTAGCCAAATGGGACAACATTCAGCAGGTGTATGGCATGGGGAGTAACGGTACCTATAGCATTGATGCTACGAGCAATACTAATAAGAGCTGGGGCCCAAAAGCTGATGGGCGTAATATGCTGCGCTATTACGATGGTGTAGAGCGTCCGTATGAAATTATACCGAATAATACGAGTGGCTTCTTCCGTACAGGTCTTACGGCAACTAATACTCTAGTGCTTGGTGCACACAGCGGCAAGACGGGTTTGCGCTTTACCTACACGGATATGCGCAATAGGGATATCTTGCCCAATACACACATGAGCCGTAATATCTTCAACCTCCGTGGGACAACTTCGATGGGTAAGATTGACCTAGATCTCGGGGTAACCTATACGCATGAGTTCGTCAAGAACCGTCCAGCCCTAGGGGATAGTAAGAGTAACGTTGGCAAGAACCTCATGACACTGGCTACGACCTACAACCAAGCCTGGCTACGTAGCTATGAGGACGAGCGAGGCGAGTATGCCAACTGGAATGGGATGGACCCCTATAACGTCAACCCTTACTGGGACGTGTACAAGAACCTCAACGAGTCGAAAAAAGATCAGTTCCGTCTGAATGGTAAAGCAATTTGGAATATCGGTGAACGCTTTAGGCTACAGGGAACTATCGGGGCTGACCTCAATTGGTTTGGCTTTATGGACTTCAAGGCTCCTTCGTCTCCTGGCTACGAAGCTGGCAGTCTGCAAAACAGCCAGTTTCAGAATCGTATGTACAACGTCGAGCTGCTTGCTCTCTATAATAACAAGTGGGACGACTTTGACCTGAATGCCACTGTGGGGGCTAATATGTACCGTG
Source organism: Porphyromonas sp. (assembly GCA_034091595.1). Classification (GTDB taxonomy): domain Bacteria; phylum Bacteroidota; class Bacteroidia; order Bacteroidales; family Porphyromonadaceae; genus Porphyromonas. The sequence continues at coordinate 9,188 of JAXFXP010000104.1, read as the reverse complement.
TGGACAACCTAACGAGCATCACCTCAGCGCAGGATATGCAGATGAGAGATGTAATAGCGATGATGAGCTTCAATGAGATTAGTCTCGAGCAGAATAGCTATCGTAAGCAAATCAACTCGCTCTTCGGATCTGTGAGCCTGGGTTGGCGTCGTATGCTCTACCTTGACGCTACTCTGCGTGGAGACCAGAGCTCTACGCTACCGACGCACAACAACGTCTATGTCTACCCCTCGCTCTCTGGTAGCTTCGTCTTCTCTGAGCTCCTCAAACAGCACCACCGCATACTACCTTACGCCAAGCTACGTATGTCTTTTGCTCAGGTTGGTAGTGATACGGACCCCTATCAACTCGGCCTAGTGTACAATAAATCGAAATTCAGCTACCCTGGCTATACGATTGGCTATATACACAATAGTACGACCCCGAACAAAGACCTCAGACCTACCCGTACCAACTCCTTCGAGATGGGCTTAGAGCTAAAGCTCTTCCAGCATCGTATGGGGCTTGATGTAACTTACTATTCTCAGGTGAGTCGCGACCAGATTATGGGTATGGCGAGCTCGTGGGCTTCGGGCTATACCTATCGCCTCATCAATGCCGGAGAGATAGAGAACCGTGGTATCGAGATAGCGCTCAACTCGCGTCCGATCGCTCTGAAGGACTTCTCGTGGGACCTTAATCTCAATTTCTCTAAGAATAGCAACAAGGTACGTCGGCTTGTGGATGATGTAGACCTATTCGAGCTAGAGAAGGCTACCTGGCTCGATGTGCAAGTAGCCGCCAAGGTAGGGGAGAACTTCGGAGCTATCGTAGGACCAGATTTCAAGCGTAATGACGCAGGCCAAATCCTTATTGACAAGGCTACTGGCCTGCCTGAGTATGACAAGAATAACCACGTCCTCGGCAATGCTTCATGGGACTGGACGGGAGGTGTGGTATCCACCCTTACATACAAGAACCTCTCGCTCTCTACCATCTTAGATATCAAGGTTGGGGCAGACCTCTACTCTATGTCTGCACGTGCTGCCCACGAGTCAGGTAAAGACCCGATCACGCTCGAGGGGCGTGATGCTTGGTATCGCTCAGAAGAGGCTCGCCAAGCCGCAGGCTATGCTAAGGGTTCGCCCTACTGGACACCCACGGGTGGCTTTGTCGCGCCTGGGGTGGTAGATAATGGTGATGGCACATACAGCCCAAATACTAAGATTATCAACCCCGAGGATTACTGGATGAGCGTTTCGCGTAACGCTCCAGCCATGTTCATCTATGATAATAGCTATGTCAAGATGCGAGAGATTACGTTGACCTATAACGTGCCTCAGCATTGGTTCAAGAAGGTGGTCAAGGGCATGAGCCTGTCCTTCGTGGCACGTAATCCCTTCATTATCTGGAAGAATATCCCCAATATAGACCCTGACTCGAATTACAACAATACGACAGGTATGGGTCTAGAGTATGGTTCATTGCCTTCTCGCAAGAGTTATGGCTTCAATATCAATGTTAAGTTCTAACATCATGAAACGCATTCAAACTCTCTTCGCCTCTGCACTCCTACTCGGGGTGAGTATACTTCCCTCATGTAGCAACCGTTTTATGGAGGAGGTCAATACTGATACCTCCAAGGCCACGTCTCTAGATGCCAATGCTCAGTTGACAGCCGTGCTCCTACAGACCTATGGTAACGTGGGGATGGCTGAGGCCTACCGTACGTATATCTATGGCTTTACGCAACAGCTAATGGGCAACTGGAATACAACAAACTACGGTGGCCGCCATACGCTAGATAACGACCAGATGAGCCGTATCTGGACGACTCTCTACCCCAATGCAATTAAGAATGTTACCGATGGCGAGGTACGCACTCGCGGCAACGCTAACCGCAGTAACCTTAATGCCGTACTCCGTATATATAGAGTCTATCTAATGTCTATTCTAACAGATACTTACGGAGATGTGCCCTACAAAGAGGCTGGCCTAGGTTTTCTCGAGGGAAACTCTAGCCCACGCTATGACCGTCAGGAGGATATCTATACGGATTTTTTTGCAGAGCTTACAGCTGCCGTGGCCCAGTTAGACGCGAGCAAGGACCGTATCACGGGAGATCTTATCTATTCGGGCAATGTTGCCAAGTGGAAGCGCTTGGCGAATTCACTGCGTCTACGCTTCGCGATGCGTATCTCAGATGTGTCGCCTGAACAGGCTCAGCGTGAGTTTGAGGCGGCTCTCGTTTCTGATGGAGGCATTCTGGAATCAGGTGGAGATAATGCTCTAGTGAAGCACCTCAACATTGCTTTCAGTTTTGGTCAGGATAGTGGCAGTGACTACCGCGGTAATACGATGGCAAAGATCCTTTTTGGCAATGACCCAGCTAACAATCCTAGCTATGTTTGCTCCACGCTCTTCGATGCCATGTACCAGCGTAAGGACCCTCGTACTTTCGTCATTAGTCGTTGTTACTACGATGGCCTGATGAGCGCTACGAGTCCGGATAATCGCGTAGATCTGACTGATGAAATTATTGCCAAGGGTATTGCCTTTGCACCCAATAAGCCCGGGGGCTTCTCATGGGAGCCTTGGCCTACGGGTTACACCAGTGATATCCTGACTCAGATGGCTACTAGCAACCCGAAGATTAATCCTCAGGTCAATCGTGAGATTGAGCCTAAGGTGGCCAATTACTTCCTCAAAAGCGATAACCCTGGCGTGGTAATGACCTCAGCTGAGGTCAAGCTGCTGCTCGCAGAGGCTAAGCTCAAGGGGTGGAATGTCTCGGGCTCAGTAGCCTCACTCTATGCCGAGGGTGTACGCCAGGCCATCCACTTCCTGAGTGATAGCTATGGTGCGCCTAGAGTCTCTGATGCCGAAATTGATAGTTACATAGCAGCCAATGGGATAGGCTACACGCAGGAGCAATCTAAGGAGGCCATCAACACCCAAGCGTGGATACTACACTTTACCAATCCTAGCGAATGCTGGGCCAACGTGCGTCGCTCGGGTTATCCTCGCCTAAAGTCCCCCGCAGAGTACGGCTTCGGTAGTTATCTTACTGGTGGCGAGGATATCCCTGTACGTCTGTGCTACCCCGTTCTCGAGGCCTCGTACAACAAGGCCGGATATACCGAGGCACTCAGCCGTATGGGAGGGACTGATGACTGGCACACTCGCTTATGGTGGGACGTCAAGTAATGCCACAGCAAACTACAGAGTAGGTTCAGGAGGCGGCAGCTACCTCTAGGAGACTAAGGTCCTGAATAGTAGTTGTCCCTCTTACTAGTAACAATAAGCAATTATGAAGAAAATATTTGCACTGAGTCTAGCCCTCCTTACCTGGGGGCTTATACTTCCGGCTTGTAGCGATGAGGACAAGCCTTTCTCTACGGTCACGGCCAGCGATGACCCACGTATACTCGATCCTCTCTTCCCCGATAGAGTCAATGGTGAGCTCCCCGTCCTAGCTACACTCAATAGCGATGGGACTCTCACGATGCGCCTCGTGGTAACCCCAGCCGAGCACACTACTGTAACTTGGTACATCGATGGGGCCGAGGTGCAGCAGGGTACTGAGCTATCACAGCAGCTATTGGCAGGACGCTACCTCCTGAGGGCTGTAGTGCGTACCAGCGAGGGGAAAGAAACCTATCGCGAGGGTATTGTGGTCGTAAATCCGCTAGCGGGCGAGCCCTCGGTCAGCGAGACTACTGCCGAGCGTATCGTTGCCCCAGGGGCAACAGCCCGACTGACGGGCACAGCGCTAGAGCAGGTAACAGGCCTCCTTGTCGGTGGTATGCCCGCTAGCCAGCTCAGTTATGATCCTGCCTCGGGGGTGCTTAGCTATACGGTCCCCCGAGGCTTAGCCGAGGGTGAGCATCGTCTGGTGCTTGTAGACGCTATGGGGAAGCAGTACGGCGGTGGCAAAGTACGCTCTAGCACGATGGCTATCCTCATGGAGCGCACGGTACGTAGCGGTCGTGGTGCAGTACTTACCCTCACGGGGCTCAACCTCGACCAGGTAAGCGGACTTAGCATCGGCAAAACTCTGATTTCCAGCTTTGTTAGTCAGTCTGCCTCTAGTCTGAGTTTCGTAGTCCCCGAGCTTGCCGAGGGTAGTTATACCCTCTCTGGCACTACACGCGATGGTAGGGGACTGCAGTTCGCTGAGGGCCTCGATCTGGCATCAGAGGCGACCTTTATCATTACGGCAGAGCGTACGCTCTGGTCGGGGCACCACTATGTATCTTGGGAGCTCGGCGATGGCGACCCTAATAAGACCTTTAACCTCATACCCGTTAGCGAGTTTGCTAACCTAACGCCTGGTGCTACGATGCAGATCTATTATTCGCTCAAGGCCTCGGATGCCTACCATCAGATGCGCATAACCTCAGCCCACTGGACTGACCTGCCTGGTGGTGCTGTAGAGTCTCCTAGTAGCGATGGTGTACGCACTTTTGTACTGACGGCTGCCGCCTTGCAGCAGATACAGGAGCAGGGAGGATTCATGTGTATCGGGCATGGATATTATGTCGATCGTATTACGATAAAATAAGACCTCACTTAAGATCAATATAGATGAATAGATATAAAGCAATGGCCACGGCACTCGTTGTCTCTGTGGCCTCCGGATTCGCCGCGGCTCAGAAGCCCGTTATCCCTCGCGATGCCAAAATCGAAGCTCAGGTCGAGAAGACCTTAGCGCGCATGACCCTGGAGGAGAAGGTAGGCCAGATGATGGAGCTCGTCGTAGATCTCCTAGGAAGCAACAATAAGGACGGAGTATTTGAGATTAATATAGCTAAAGCCGATTCACTCTTCGCCCGCTATAAGATAGGGTCGATTCTGAATGCTCCAAACACGACGGCGCCTACGCCTCAGCAGTGGGAGGTCATCATCAAGCAGATACAAGACCTCTCGATGAAGCACATGGGCATTCCTACGATCTACGGACTAGACCAGAATCATGGCTCCACCTATACGCAGGGGGGGACGCTCTTTGCTCAGAATATCAATGTAGCAGCGACCTTTAACATCGAGATTGCTCGTCGCGTTGCCGAGGCTACGGCCTACGAGACGCGAGCCGTGAGTGTCCCCTGGACCTATAGCCCGACCGTAGACCTGGGGCGCGATCCTCGCTGGCCACGTATATGGGAAAACTTCGGTGAGGATAGCCACCTCAATGCCGAGATGGGGCGAGCTATGGTGCTAGGTTTCCAGGGGACCAACCCTAATAAGATTGACCAATGGCATGTAGCAACCTCGCTCAAGCACTTCCTCGGCTATGGTACACCTTGGACAGGCAAGGACCGCACTCCAGCTTATATAGCACCTGCTATGTTACGTGAGAAGCATTTCGCTCCTTTCCTGGAAGGTATCCGTGCGGGAGCGCTCTCTGTGATGGTCAATTCGGCGAGTGTTAATGGTATGCCCGTGCATGCCAATAAAGAGCTACTGACGACTTGGCTCAAAGAGGAAACAGGCTGGGATGGTGTCCTCATCACCGACTGGGCAGATGTCAATAACCTCTACACCCGCGAGATGGTTGCCCGCGACAAGAAGGATGCCCTGCGCATTGCTATCAATGCTGGCATTGATATGATTATGGAGCCTTACAATCCCGATGCCTTTGATCTCATCATCGAGCTTGTTAAGGAGGGTAAGATAACGAATGAGCGTATCAATGATGCCGTACGCCGTGTGTTGCGTATGAAGTACCGTCTAGACCTATTCCGTAAGCCTACGCAACGTCTACGAGACTATCCTAAGTTTGGGGGCCGAGAGTTTGCTCAGCTGGCCCTCGATGGAGCTGCCGAGAGTATGGTCCTTCTCAAGAATGAGAACAATCTGCTACCTCTAGCGGCTGGTAAGCGCATCCTAGTAACGGGCCCTAATGCCAACCAAATGCGCCCGCTTGTCGGTGGCTGGAGTTACACTTGGCAGGGACACTTGGCGGACCAGTTTGCAGGTCAGTACAACACGCTGTATGAGGCTTTCGTCAATCACTTTGGGAAAGATAATGTCATTCTCAGTCAGGGGGTTACTTATAATGAGAGTGGTAAGTGGTGGGAGGAGAATACTCCCGATATAGAGTCGGCTGTGCGTGCCGCTGAGGGCGTAGACCTCATTGTAGCTTGCATCGGGGAGAACTCCTACACCGAAACTCCTGGAAACCTCAGCGACCTGACGCTGTCTGAGAATCAGCGTAACCTTGTCAAGGCGCTAGCGAAGACGGGTAAGCCTATCCTACTCGTACTCAACGAGGGCCGTCCACGTATCATTGCAGACCTAGTACCTATGGCGCAGGCGATTGTGAATATCTTCATCCCGGGTAACTATGGCGCTGATGCCTTACTAGAGCTACTCACGGGCAAGCGTAACTTCTCGGGACGTATGCCTTATACCTATCCTAGCGAGATAAATTCGCTAGCGAACTATGACTACAAGAAGAGCGAGGAAAGTGAGACCATGGAGGGTGCCTACGACTACAACGCTCGTATTACGCAGCAGTGGGGCTTTGGTTTCGGGCTGAGCTACACGACCTATGAGTACAGTAACCTCCGAGTGAATAAGACACACTTTACCAAGGATGATCTGCTAGAGGTGAGTGTAGATGTTCGCAATACGGGTCAGGTAACGGGTCAGGAGAGTGTACTGCTCTACAGCCAGGACCTCATAGCCTCTATGGTGCCAGATGGACGACGCCTACGTGCATTCGATAAGGTAGAGTTAGCACCAGGGCAAACCAAGACAGTTAAGCTAAGCCTCAAAGCTTCGGATCTAGCCTTTGTCGGTTACGATGGCAAGTGGACGCTTGAGGAGGGCGACTTCCGTCTAATGGTAGCGAAGGAGGAGGTAAAGCTGACTTGTACCCAAACGCACGTTTGGGATAGCCCTAATATCTAGAGAGGGCAGCCTCTACTAGCCAGGCTCAGATGAGACCAGCCCCCGAGATAGCACGCTAATCTCGGGGGCTGGTCTGTATAATTCTCCCTTAGTCTATCGTCTCTCCCTACTACTTACTGATGGGGACGAAGCTGATGGCAACGCCACCGCTAGCTGCTAGGTGTAGAGCGGGGAGCGTAGTCTTGCTTGTTACCCGCATTGTGCGGATGTCTACCGGTAGGGGGTTAGTGCGCCAGTTGGCATCTTTGCCGTCGATATAGATGCGCGCCTCATAGGTAATATGAGGGCGGAGGAAGTCTAGACGCAGAGGCTTCATCGTATAAGCCTCGTCCCCCGTAATAGCACCTAGGTAGAAGCGCTCGCCTGCACGACGCACTACCCCGTACTCTCTACCTGGGTAGCCGAAAAGCGGACGAGACTCGTCTATATCAGCACGGTAGTCTCGGAAGAACTGAAACTCAGGGATACCCTCGTAATGCTCCGGTAGGTCTGAGGCCATCTGCCAAGGGGAGTAGAGGACGACCCAAGCTGCAATCTGTCCGGCACGTGTCGTGTTGAGACGGCTTTTGCCCTCGTCTTCGCCATTCCAGTTGCGGTATAGTGGCGAGGTTTTGGTCTTGCTGTGGAGGATATCGAAGACACCTGGAGTATAGTCCATAGGCCCTGAGAGGAGGCGTGTGAAGACTAGTGTGCTATGGTGCTGTGGGCTGTTACCCTTGCTCCAGGCGTTCCACTCCATACCTTTGGCTCCCTCCCGAGTCATCATATTAGGCCAAGTGCGACGGATGCCCGTGTCCTTGATGGGCTCGTGGGCATTAACCATAATCCCGTATTTGGCAGCGGTCTCTACCACACGTCGGTAGTGGCGCACGGCATACTGTCCGTGGTGCTTCTCACCGTTGGTATAGCCTCCAGCGTAGCCGGTCTTGAGGTAATGCATATCGTGTGCAATGCTCCAGCGTAGCGCACTGTCTAGGACAGACTCGTAGTAGGGGACGTTACCGCCCGTCTCGTGGTGGTTCATGAGTCGCACTCCACGGCGTGCAGCATGTCTGCGGATGCTATCGAGGTCGAAATCAGCATAAGGGCGCATGAAGTTAAGTCGCTGTTCTCCGCCCCAGGTCTCCCAGCCTTCGTTCCAGCCCTCGTAGAGGACTCCCTCGATGCCATTGTCGGCAGCGAAGTCGATATGACGGATGGCATTGGCTGTATTAGCTCCATGGCGCTCCCCCATGGTCCAGGTCTGAATGCCCACGTGCATACCCCACCATACGCCCACATAGCGCAGGGGGCGTATCCAGGATGTGTCTGCGATACGGCTTGGCTCGTTGAGGTGCTGCCACATAGCACTATGCCCCACGAGGTCAATGGCTTGTGTGCCGATGATTATCGAGCGCCAAGGTGTCTGAAAGCGTTGGCCCATACGTGCCATCACACCATCCTGCCAAGGGGCGGTATAGGTGGCCTTTAGCTCGCGTGTGCCCTCAGCTCGAGCGAGCGTCATCTCCGGATAGTCTGTGAGTGCCGCCTCGTGGATACTGGCCCAGAGTCCGCCCTTGAGCTCTAAGGTTATCGGGGTATTGGCATCTTTGAGACTATCAAGCATTAGCGTACGATAATCGAGCTCGTAGGTATCGTTGTGGGCGGGTATGCTCCAGGTTTTGGCTGAGGTGACGAAGGGGAAGCTCGTCAGCTCGTCCATTATCATTACCGAGTCTGGGCGAGCACCCTCGTAGCGGTAGCGCAGAGCCATCCCTTCGTTGTAGAGACGGCATACTAGGCTCAGCTTAGAGCCGTCGCTGGTGCGCAGAGGCAGTGTCATCTCGCGGAAGCGGTCGCGGTTGAGCTTGTTCTCGCCCCAGGGCATTGTGTAGGTGCTATCAATGCTGCGGTACGTGGCAGGGGCGGCGGGGCTCAGTTCGGAGCTGAGGTTCTGACCCGAGCGAGTAATGAGTCCGAGCTTGCCATTCTGTAGGATGGGCTTACCATTACGGCTAAGTTGATAGCTATAAGTCCCTCCTTGGCTACGATTGAGGCGCAGAGAGAGTTTGCCGTCGGGCGAGCGTAGGCTCTGGGCCGACAGCGTAGCGCAAGACAGCGCTAGTGTCGCTAGAATAATTCTTTTCATCGTCTTTAATTAGAGTTCGTACTACTAAGGTAACGATAATCTTACAACCGATGTAAAACGCATCTTACATACGTTGTAAGATGTATCTTACAAGGCGTGCAAGATTTTCCTATTCAAGGAACCCTCCGTCAGGGCAACCGCATCAAATTCTGAGAAGCTTTCTGAG
>JAXFXP010000103.1:0-17961 GCA_034091595.1 Porphyromonas sp. | reverse complement strand
CTGTCCCGTACGTTCGAAGTAGCGTTCGAGGACTAGGTAAGAGATAATATCTTCGCGCTCTTCATCCCGAAATTGTGCCACATAGTTGTTGGCATTGCGAATGATAGCCTCAGCCTCCTCGGGATGCTCTATATAATACTTCATCTGTGTCTCTAGGTCGCTTAGATCTGGCTTCAGTGGGGCGTAATGTACTCCGGCTATGAGTGTCCCCTCCATAAACCATGTCTCACAGCTCGGTGGGGGCATTAGAGCGAGAGATTGAGAAGACATAATCCATTTGAGGTTGCTGGCCACGTCGTTACCCTCTAAGGCTAGGATAAACTTATAGTCCAGATGTTCGTTGATACTACGCTTCTCGCCTCGCCACTGAGGGTGTGCGTATCGGCCAACATCAGCAGCGTCTACAAGTGGATGTCCGTAGTATAGCTCCATGAAGAGCAGGCGACAAGTCTTGTCTAGTACTTTGCCACGGAAGATTGCCATCTCCTTTTTCTCTCGCCAAGGCTTACGGTCCTCTACGAAGGTGAAGTGCCTTACCTTATCGAGCTTCATTAAGATGCTATTGCGGTTATCCATTGTAAGCGGACGGCTCTTAACGATACTCGGAGCTGTGGGTACATGAGTAATGTCCCCAGGCAGGAAGCACCAGCGTAGCGACTGAGGGAAGAGGCTACTATAGCGATAGCTATCGAAAAAGTACACCTTCTGTCGCTCAGGCTTATGCAATGAGAGGAGACTCGCCTCTGCGGGCAGAGGACCGTGAGGCATAGCGTTGTAGTAGTCTAGGCGTTGGCAGATATAGTTATAGTCTGCGCGCATACGCAGGCCCGCCAAGAGACGCTGCATACGCCTCTTGGCAAAGCTCTTGGGGAAGTAATAGTGGCAGTAATTCTCTAGGTAATAGAGCCACTTGGGATTCTTGCCACTATTGATTAGGTAGCTCAAACAGTATTAATCTTGAGGGCCAAACCAAGAGGCGTACATCTGGTAGTTGTTGGCTATGCGCTCGTTGAGCTCACGGCTTTGCTCAGGAGACACTTTCTTTACGAACTTAGCAGGTACACCTGCCCATAGCTCATAGGGACCTATCTCGGTCTTGGCTAATACGACGCTACCAGCAGCAACGATAGCTCCCTCGCCCACAACAGCATCATCCATTACTGTGGCACTCATACCTACGAGGGCAAGGTCGCGGATCTTACATCCGTGCAGGACGACATTGTGTCCGATGCTTACGTTGTCCCCAATCTCAATGGTACTTTTCTGGTATAGTGTATGTAGGATGCTCCCATCCTGAATATTTACGTTATTGCCGATACGTACACTATTGACATCACCACGCAGTACGGTATTGAACCATATGCTACAGCCGTCTCCCATGATTACATCGCCAACAATGGTAGCATTGACTGCGAGGAAACAATTCTCACCAAACTGAGGACTAATACCTCTTACTTCTTGTATAAAAGCCATTTTAATATCATTGTATTGTCTACTAGCATAGCCCGAGAGGGGCTATGCTAGTAATCGAAAGTCTAGATCGCTAGGGTTTTGCTACGTAACCAAGCTGCTTCATCACTCTTGAGCTGAGGGCTTAGCGTTTGGTAAACGCGTTCCTGGTAGTCGTTGTACCATTTAAGCTCGTCTTCTGTCAGCAGGCTAGGCTCCACAAGACTACTGTCTAGGTAGCACAGTGTGATGGTCTCGAAGCCTAAGAACTTGCCAAAGGCTGTCGTTGTGCGCTCCTCTGTAACGATAAGGTTCTCAATGCGGATACCATATTCGTTGGCTCGGTATAGGCCTGGTTCGTTGCTGGTTATCATACCGATCTCTAGTGGGGTGGGGTTGATCTCTGTTCGGATGTTCTGAGGCCCCTCATGTACATTGAGGAAGAAACCCACACCGTGTCCCGTACCATGGGCATAGTTAAGAGCATTGTCCCATAGAGCCTTGCGCGCTAGTACATCTAGCTGCCCGCCACGTGTCCCCTCGGGGAACTGTGCCGTAGCTACGGCTATATGGCCCTTGAGGACAAGTGTATAGTCGCGCTTGAGTGTCTCGCTCGGTGTGCTGAGGGCCATCATACGGGTAATATCCGTAGTGCCATCCTTGTACTGCCCGCCACTGTCTAGTAAGAGTACCCCCTCGTTGCGTATGGTATAGCTCGTTTCAGGCTCTGCCTTGTAGTGAATAATGGCTCCGTGCCCCTGATAGCCTGCGATGGTACCAAAGCTATCTCCATAGAACTTCTCTCCCTGGGCTCGGAATTCGTTGAGCTTGATACCAAGGTCGTACTCACTAATGGTGTTACCTGCGGCGAGGAACTCCTCTAGCCACTTGAAGAAACGTGTAAGCGCTACACCATCACGCTGCATCGCGCCACGCAGAGCTGCTAGCTCTGTTGGAGTCTTCACGGCCTTGAGGCTAGTAAGTACAGATACCCCTTCTACGACGGTGCAGTGCGCAGGCACACGGCTACGTAGACGCTGCGTGGTACGGCGTGGGTCTAGATAGAGACGTACATCGCTGGGTAGCGACGCTACGAACTCATCTACAGCTGTGTAGGGGAGTAGCTTAACGCCATTATGGGCTAGCTCATCCCTAACCTCTGCAGGGACCTTAACTTCGTCTATGAATAGGATACTTTCTTTTTCGCTAATATAGCCGAAGCCTACAGCTACAGGGTTGTAGGCTACGTCGTAGCCACGTATATTGTAGACCCAAGCAAGCTCGCAGAGCATAGTGATAAGCGTTGCATTAGCCCCTGCCGCTTGTAGCTGCTTGTTGACAAGGGCTATACGATCGCTAGCTGTCTGTCCGCTATATTCGCTAGGTTGCAAAAATATTTCGTGCCGGGGTATCTCTGGCCGGTCTATCCAGATGTCGCAGAGGAGATCCTTATCTAGGCGTAGCTCAATATTTTTACCAGCGAGCTTGGAGGCTAGCTCTACGGCCTCTGCTGCTGATAGGCAGGCACCGTCGGCCGCTACTACGCTACCGCTAGAGAGAGTAGATAGTAGGAAGGCTTCCATACTTGGCGTTTCGCTCAGGCCCATCTTCATTAGCTCGATTGTAGTGCCCTCCAGCTCTTCATTAGCCTGTAGGAAATAGCGCCCGTCCGTCCACAAGGCAGCGTGGTCTAGGGTTACCAGCATCGTACCAGCCGAGCCCGTGAAGCCACTGATCCAGGTACGCCCCTGCCAATACTCAGGCGTGTATTCACTGAGGTGTGCATCCGAGGAAGGGATGATATAGGCTGCTATGCCGGCAGCCTGCATGCTCTGGCGTAGAGCGGCCAGACGCTGTGGGATAATACTCATAATCGTGTGTTATATGCTATTTGGGTTGATGTTCGGGGCGGAGTAGATCATTGACCTCCTTAACGGGGTTAAATGTTTCGATAGGGACGTCCACGAAGACGGTCGTCCAGTGGTGCATGGCGCCATTCCATAGTCCTGGACGCTCCAGAGCTATGAGTTCACGTCCGCTCTGACTCTTACTCGCTAGGAACGCCGTCTTGGGGTTTATATAGTCAGCTAGATCATACTTTTCGCCCTTATGGTTGCGCAGAGAGCATACGAGGTCTACAGGGTTGAAATACCCTCCTGCCTCAAAGAAAGCACGTTGCCCTTCGTCAGCCATATTTATCTGTGAACTCTCTAGAATCTGTAGAGAGGTAGAGCCATCAGCCTCTCTGATAAGGAAGGGGCCACCACCAGGCTCGCCCTGATTGCGTACCATACCACATACACGGATGGGTCTGTCTAGCTTGTGCAATAGCCAATCTTGTAACTCAGAGGGCTGTTTCTGTAGTAGCTCTGGGATAGTTATACAGAGGCTGTTCTCTAGGAACTGGCATATCTCGCTCAGCTGAGATGCTGTAGCTTTGCCACGCTCCAGCAGTTTAGTATAAGCAAAGATTTGTTCGCGTAACTTGATGAGGATGCCACCGAGGAGCTTCTTATTCATCACGGTCTCGGCCTTGAGGTGGTCTGGTACGACGTTATCTATATTTTTGATAAAGACAATATCTGCGTCGAGGTCCCCTAGATTGCTAATAAGAGAGCCGTGCCCTCCTGGGCGGAAGAGCATAGAGCCATCGCTCTTACGGAATATATCCCCCTCAGGCGTAAGTGCCAGGGTGTCGGTAGAGGGCTTCTGTTCGCTGTAGCTAAGTTCGTAGAAGACCCCAAACTTATCTTCGAAGAAAGGGCGAGCACTCTCCAGTGTGCTCTCAAACTGAGCTCTATGCTCGGGCGATACCGTGAAGTGGATGCGTACCTGGCCACTCCCATTGCGGGCATACATAGCTCCCTCTACTAGATGTTCCTCGGCAGCTGTACAGGCTCCTTTGGTATAGCGGTGGAATAGGAGCATCCCCTTGGGCAACTGTCCGTAATTGAGACCCTTCTCGTTGAGTAGCGTTTTGACGACTTGGACATAGCGCTTTTCCTCTATTAGCTTGGTGATGTTGGTCCAGTGTGTGCGCAGGCAAGCCATCCCTAGTTTATCATAGAAGGCAAAGTGCGAGAGTCCATCGAAGAACCTTTGTAGTTCGGGCGTGTCGGGCTCTTTGAAGTTTTTGTCATCCTTAGCCTTGTCGTCTTTGATGTCGCCGTCTACGAAAGCGAAAAGACTCTTGAACATACGAGAGGCGGCTCCAGAGGCGGGGACCATCTTACACACATTAGCGTTGGGTTGTGCTAGGTATTCGTGCCAAGCATCCATATAGTAGGCCTCTTCCTCTCTGTCTAGGCGAACTATGCCACGCTCTAATGAAGCCGATGCTTGTATATTGAGGTAGGGAAATCCGTTGCGAATATCTTGTACCTGGCGAGAGGCCTCTGTGGGGCTGATACCACGTTCCTCCAGTTGTTGGAGGTCTTCTTCGCTAAATAATAGCTCGTTGCTCATTGTGATACTGTCTTAATATTGTATATAGCTCAAAGTTACAAAACCTTCTTTAATTAGCGATGAAGACGAGCATAGGGCTCAAGGTCTCTACGTGTACACACTCACTGCTAGCTCTATTGAGCGTACCACACCAGAGCTGGGGGAGGCTTTGGTGCTTGAGGGGCCATTGTACCCCTTGCACGCTGATGGGCTCGTGTGAGAAGCAGAAAAAAGACAGTTGAGTCCCCGTACGTACGGCTAGGCTACAAGGCTCTGATATCAGGCGGAAGTGTCCGGTATCGGTCAGCAAGACCAGTTCCTCTACAAGTGAGGAATAGCTCGTAAGTAGAGAGATGTTGCCGAGTGTGTGATCTTCGCGTTTGCCTGTAGCGCCAAGTAACAGGATGCGTCGTTTGCCTAATATTTGGTTTATGTAGGTAATTGTTTTGGTTAAATCATTGGTGTCTTGTTCGGGGATATGTACGAGCTTATTGCCGAGCAATGCTCTTATCTCGGCCTGTACTGAATCTAGGTCTCCGACTACGAGGTCGGGGACTCGTCCTGTATGGGCGTATAGGCTGTTGACGGCTCCATCACAGCAGGCTATATAGTGCTGGGTGCTATCCTGAGCGTGTGCGATGAGTGAGCGCAGTTCGCTGCGCTCGGGGTAGGCGCCATTGGCTAGTACGATAGTATCGTAGTCTAAATAGCTCTCCAGGGGGTAGTGTTTCTCTAGGGTGGTTTTCATACATCTAGGCTATTGAGTTATTTGTTTGCTCTTGCATCATTCGATGCCAGTTGATATACCCGAGGATGCTTACGATTAGGTTCACAGCGAATACGATAGCGCTGATACGGTCGTTTGCCATAAAGAAGATGTAGCCACTAAGGCTATTGGCTACGATCCAGCAGAACCAATGTTCTATCTGTTTGCGACTTAGGTAGAGCATACCTAGGAACGATAGTAGCGTCGCTAGGGTGTCGGCTAATGGCATAGAGCTATGTCCATCGAAGAGAAGGTACATCGGGTAGGCTAGCCCTAGGAGTATCGCTACGTGTAGGAGGGCAGAGCGTAATGGCACATGTGTAATGAGTCCGCCATCGTTCTCAGTAGCCGTCTGTTTCTGACGATGCCGTAGCCACATCACCCAGCCGATGATACTCGTAACGAAGTAATAGATATTAACGAGGATATTGCCCAAGAAGAGGGCTTCCCAGCTCAAGATGATATAGAATATGGGCAGTATGATGCCCACGGGCCATAGCCAGATGCTCGCCTTGTACTCTAGGTAGACCCAGACGAAGTTTACTAGGGCCGCTGTCAGTGCTAGCCAGTGCTCACTGAGGAATACTAATACGCTCTCCATACGGCTAAGTTAGCGATAATTATCGAGCCTATCGCTAAGGTATTCTTTGCCTGGGTATACAGAGAGGGCAATTGCCATTTGTGTAGTCGATATGATTGCAGTCCGAGCTTTGACTGAGTTTGGGACGCTCTAGTGTTCTAGTTGCGAGGCTCGGCAGAGGTAAGAACTTAAGTTAGCTACAATATCTTACACCCGTTGTAAGATGTGTCTTACATCTGCTGTAAGATGGGGCGAGATGGCGTATTCTTTACTATTCACTTGCGACTGTACACTTGTACAGTCGTTTCTGCCTAGTCGTACAGCGCCTAGTGCCAAGGACACAGGCTAGTCAGGCCTAGGCACCTTACGCCTGAGGAGCTCATAGATTATCCTGCTTAGGTCTTGATTAGAAATGCAGGAACCGGCTACGAGTTCATAAAGAACCCCGTAGCCGGTTCTGTACTGAGGTTGTAGCACTATCGTCCTCGGACCATCTAGGGGCTACCAGTTACTAGGCATAGGCGGTAGTGGTGAGCTCCCCTGCATATAGGTCTGCAGGATGATGACAGCACTGACCTCGTCTACAAGACCTTTGTCCGTTTGCCGACGCTGCTTGCCAATGCCGGCCTCACGTATGGTACGCTGAGCTAGGGTCGAGGTGAAGCGTTCGTCCACCAGGGTAACGGGAATACTAGGGAAGAGTTTTTCGAGCTGCGTTAGGAAGGGGCGTATATACTCCATAGACTGGCTTTCTTCTCCATTCATCTGCCTAGGGTAACCTACAATAATACGCTCTACTTCCTCCTGTGCTAGGTAAGTCTGCAGGTAGGGGAGTAGCTCGTGCGTACGCACTGTAGCGAGACCTCCCGGCACAATCTGTAAGATATCGGTAACGGCCAGCCCGCAACGTTTTCGCCCATAGTCTATTGCTAGTAATCGTGCCATAGGGCTTACTTCTCTAGTTCTTTTAGGTTCTCTAGCTTCTTGCGTTGCATGAACTCGTAGATGCCCTCTAGGTGCTCTACGACCTTACCCCCTCCGAACTCATATACCTTACTTACTAGACCATCGAGGAAGTCTCGGTCGTGCGATACTGCGATCATTGTCCCATCGAAATTCTCTAAGGCGTACTTAAGCACCTCTTTTGTCTTCATATCTAGATGGTTGGTAGGCTCGTCCAAAATTAGGAGGTTGTATGGCTCTAGCAGTAGGCGTAGTAGTGCTAGGCGTGTACGCTCGCCACCGCTGAGGACTTTGACTTTCTTGTTGGAAGCTTCACCTCCAAACATGAAAGCGCCCAGTAAGTCCTTAATCTTGGTGCGAATCTCCCCCTCGGCAACACTATCGATGGTCTGGAATACAGTGAGGTTCTCATCTAGGGCCGAGGCATCATTCTGTGCGAAGTAGCCGATGCGCACATTGTGCCCGATGGTTAGCTCTCCGCTGTGCTCGAGCTCTTTCATAATACAGCGCACCAGAGTGGACTTACCCTCGCCATTCTTACCTACAAAGGCTATTTTGTCTCCACGCTCAATGGTGAGGTTTACGTGGTCGAATATTTTTTTGTCTCCAAAGCTCTTGGCTACATCACTCATCATTACGGGATAATTGCCCGAACGTGGAGCCGGTGGGAACTTGAGGCGTATGGCCGAGGTATCTATTTCGTCTACCTCTACTAGCTCAAGCTTCTCGAGCATACGCACTCGACTCTGTACCTGGTTGGTTTTGGAGTAAGTCCCCTTGAAGCGTTCGATGAATTCTGTTGTCTCGGCAATAAACTTTTGTTGCTCTTCCCAGGCTCGTTGCTGTTGCTCACGGCGCTCTGCACGCAGACGTTGGTATTCGGTATAGTTTACCTTATAATCGTATATCTTACCACCCATAATCTCGAGCGTTCGGGTAGTGATGCGGTCTACGAAGGCCCGGTCGTGGCTAATAACGACTACTGTTTGGTTGTTGTCTACGAGAAAGTCTTCGAGCCACTGGATAGACTCTATATCTAGGTGATTGGTAGGCTCATCGAGCAGTAGTACATCAGGCTTGCGCAGGAGGAGCTTGGCTAGCTCTATACGCATACGCCAGCCTCCACTAAACTCACTTGTGGGGCGAGAGAAGTCGCTACGCTTGAAGCCAAGCCCTATAAGGGTGCGTTCGATAGCCTTGTCGTAGTTAATCTCCTCGATAGCGTAGAACTTTTCCCCGAGAGTAGATACCTCCTCTATGATAGCCATGTATTCATCGCTTTCGTAGTCGGTACGTGTCTCAAGCTGATGATTAAGCTCGGCCATACGTGCTTCCATTGCGTGGAGGTGCGAGAAGGCTTGCTCAGCCTCTTCGAAGACGGTACGTCCATCCTCTGTCAGCAGATGCTGAGGTAGATAGGCTATGCGGAAGTCGCTTGGGGCACTTACCTTACCTCGGCTGGGCTCGCGTACGCCAGCTAGTATTTTGAGCATCGTACTTTTGCCAGCTCCGTTTTTACCCATTAGAGCGATACGGTCTTTGGGGTTTATTACGAAGGATATATCGGAGAAGAGGGCACTACCACCCATCTCTACGGTGAGAGCGTCTACAGAAATCATTACTATAGGATTCTATTAATTGCGAATGTATGGTCTAGAAACGCCGTTCGATCTCTTCTTCGCCGATGAGGCTAATGATTGGGCGTCCGTAGGGATCTACGTTGGTGTTACTAGACATAAAAAGTTTAGAGAGTAAGTCGTCGACTTGTTGGGGCTCCAGCTTGCTACCATAGCAATAGCCACGTCTTTGGGCTATCTCTAGAGCCAAATACTCTCGGAGCGTATCTAGGGTAATGTCCCCAGCATCTTTGTAGGCCTGTATCATCTGCATGACGAAGTCGGCACACTGCTCAGATATGGCTGCCGGACATTGGGTTATGAGGTAGCTGTCTTGGCCTTGAGGCTCTAGTGTAAAGCCGAGGCTAGGTAGTAACTCTAGCAGCTTGTGTAGGGCCTCATGATCCACTAAAGTAAAGTCTAGCTGCGGAGGAAACATCTGAGCTTGCACCTCTAGGCCGTCTTCTGCGAGCTCGGCTCTGTACTTATCGTAGAGTACCCGTAGGTGTGCTCTGTGGAAATCTATAAGTGCTAGACTACGGCGCAGAGACGAAACAATGTACTTACCCTTATAGATGAGGAGACCTGTTGTCGGATAGTCCGTGCCTTGGAAGACACCGTGGGCCATTGGGAGGCCCATATCGGTACTCTCAGATAGAATAGGAGGGGCAAAAATGCGTCCTTGCTCTTCCTGGGGGCTGCGCTGATATTCCTCAGCGAGACTATTCCAATCTATGCTGTCGCTACTTACTGTATTAGAGCCGTAATGAGTGCTACTAGAGCGGCCCGAAGAAGAGCTGTTACTCCCAGAGAGGAATACTCGGCGTGCAATAGTGCTCTTAGGCTCACTGATACCAGCATTGGGCAAATCGAAATCTTCGCTACGCCCCTGATAGGCTGGGATCTCTAGAGTATTGGGGTTATCCCAGTCGATAGTAGGTATGAGAGCATTGGCACTTAGGGCTTCGCGTGTAAGTTGTTTTAGTAGTTGCCATATGTGTGCCTCATCAGAGAAGCGTACCTCTTTCTTACTAGGGTGGATATTTATATCAACACGCTCGGTAGGAACAGTAAGGTAGACGAAGAAATGAGGGCGTTCCTTGGGCTGTAGCAGACCGTCGTAGGCCAGCTCAATAGCCGAGCGTAGGTAGTCGTGCCTGATGTAGCGACCATTAACAAAGAGGTACTGCTGCGCCGAACGCTGCACAGCCTCATCTGGTGGCGTAATGAAGCCGGTAACGTTTACCATAGGACTCTCGTAGTTGATGGGTATGAGCTTCTCTTTGAAGCGTCGCCCAGCAACAGCGATGATGCGTTCTTTGAGGCTACCTTTGCTCATCTCTCTGAGTAATTTCCCCTCCTTGTAGTACAAGAAGGTGATACTCGGATGAGCTAGTACGCATTGTGTAAATTCCTTATCGATGTCATTTTCCTCGGCTTTGCTTTTTCGTAGACTTCCTCTACGCCCTTTCACATTAAAGAACACATCGCTGACACGTATAGAGGTGCCTACAGGTGTTACTACAGGGCGCTGCCCCTCGAATTGACCGCCCGACATAATGACCTCAGTCCCTAGTTCGTCCTCTTGACGGCGTGTTTTAAGGACTACGTTAGATACCTCTGCGATAGAGGCGAGACCTTCGCCTCTGAAGCCTAGGGTTATGATCTTCTCTAGGTCCTCGATTGTGCGCAGTTTACTCGTGGCATGGATGTCAAAGGCCATCCGAGCATCTGCTATACTCATACCACAGCCGTTGTCGGTAACATGGATGTACTCTTTCCCTCCATCCTTGATGTCGAGTGATATCTTGGTAGCCTCGGCATCGATAGCGTTGTCTAGGAGCTCCTTGACGGCTGACGCTGGGTGCGTAACTACTTCCTGTGCCCTGACGAGTTTGCAGAGGCTCTCACTGAGGAGGTGTATTTTGTCTGCTGATGCCATTTAGAAGCGGAAGAAGAAGTACCAAACCATAAAGCAAAAGCCTAATAGCATAAGCATTAGGCGTATCATCTTTATGCGACGGTCGTGACGCGTCATGCCGCTCTCAGCCTGTTTCTGTAAGTGCTGAGTGCCGGCCACAAATTTGCCCTTTATACGCCTACTACTGCTGTAGGTCTCTCCGTCCTCATAGCCATCGAACTGGTGAGTTTTCTCTCCCTCTATTTCCCCTGCGTCGATGAGTTCATTTCTAATTCGCTCATGTCGTCTTGCTTGGGCTTCTTTGCGGGGATCGTGGTAGATATATTGATGCTGGAACGTCCTCGGTCTTCGGGGACGGAAAAAGGATTGTATTGCCATGGTTCGTTGATAAGTTTCTCGGCTCTTTGTCGGTAGACAGGAACCACTTGTTCGTTACTTGGGCGCAGTATGTAGGGATAGGTATAAGATTTAGCCTTATCACTGTGCTGTCTGCGGATGCTGTCTGCTAGCTGACGCATCTCGCTCTGTTTTTTCTCGTAAGGCTCATATACCGCTAGAGCAGCTTTAGCTCCACTGAAGCGCTTGAGATCCGAGAGGGTAGTCCCACCGGTAGAATCCTGAGATACTACATCCTCGGGGCTTTTGGGACGACGCTCAATAGCCCAGTTGAATCCCTCTAGTTTGTCGACTTGTTGCCCCTTGGCCATATCAATGGGGTAGAGCTTGCCTTTTACTTCGCCAGCCCAGTAGGTATGCTTAGGACGACCAGAGTCTAGTTGTATGATCATGCTGCTACTGGTCATACGGTTCATCCCAGAGTAGGTGTTTTCTTTGTCATCCTTCATATAGTAGATGCTCTCTACGACATCACCTTTTAGCTCGATACGCCGCACGGTAGAGTCCTGCATATAGCTACGGATAGAGTTAGCCTTAGTCTGGTTATAGTAGCTCTGCTCGTCGGGCATTTGTTCGATAGCAAAGCCTCTACCGAGGACATCGCTATAGTCTAGCTTCTTGTCTCGGAAGTAAAAGATTATCGTATCACCAGACACCTGCCTCCGGGCTTCTTGCCAGAGCATAGGCGCGCCAGACAGTGTCAGTACGGAGTCTAAGCTTTGATACCGAAGTTCCCCTGCTAGAGCTTGAGCATCTTGGCGAAAGACTTTAACGCGTTGGTGAGCCCTTAGCTCTCGGAGCATACTATCCTGAGGTACTCGGGCAGGGTGTAGTTGAGTGGTGTCTGCAAGGATATCTCGTCTGAAGGAGACAAGCTCGAGCGTGTCGGCTCCGACATATAGGGTATCGCTCTGTGAATAGTCTAGCGCATAGGCTCTGCTTGTCGTGAAGCCATAGTCGCGCTGCTTGTCGAAGTAGCCGTAGTCGCCATAGAGGCTGACACGTTGTAGGGTGTCGTGTAGTTCCATAGCCCCAAAGGCTTCTCCGAAGCTTGTTGTACCATCGTAGTAGATAGAGTCGCCAACAAGCATACGATTGCCCGAATACACCTCGGAGCGGTTGAGTAGAATACCTACATTCTTATCAAGGTCGTAGACTCCACGTGTAGAGGCAATGTAACCAGAGTCGCTACGGATTTCTGTAGTACCATCATAGTGTCCTATCCGAGTCTTTGTATTGTAGAAGAGATGTTCGGTGGTCATCTCGGTACTATCATTGACTAGTTTGACGTTATAGCGAAACTCTGCGTCATTAGTTTTGGGATAGAACTGGCCGTAATCAGAGGTAAGAGTATTCTGAGCATCTACTACGGTGCCACCATCGAAGTAGTATGCCATATCAGCAATGCGGTCATAGTCGAGACTGTCGGTGAAGACAGTGGTGGTACTATTTTCCAACTTCACCTGACGACGGAGGCGCGCTAGCTTGGTCTTACCATCGTAGAATAGGTACTGACCATACATATTCACCGTGTCTGCCTGCACCATATGGACGTTACCGAAAGCCTCGAAAGTTTGCTCTTTCTCGTTGAGATAAGCACTATCACAGGTCATAGTAGCATTACCGTGGCTGAAGGACACGTTCCCGATAAGCCGCTGTACATCGGGGTGTAGATATGCATCAAAAGTGAGTAGATCTGCGCTATTTAGTCGGATCTGCTGTCCTTTGTTGGGCTGTGCCTTAGGCTTGGGTGCTTGCGCAAAGGAGGAGTGCCAAGGGGAAGCACTCAAACCAACATAACCACTGCCCATAAAGAATAGGACAGTGGCTAGTGGTAGTATCTTGCTATACTTATTATGCTGCATTACTTCTTGACCCAACCCGGATAGCGAAACTCACAGTTTTCGTAGCTATCAGAGATGCGTATCGGGGTTTCTTTCTGTTTGCGCTTAATCCAATCCTCTACCTCTTGCTCTCGCTTTTTGTTTAGCGCTAGATTTTTGACCACTCGGTAGTCATTACTGAGGTTGGCCCGGTGTGCCTCGTGTATATCCTTAAGCATCACGATGACAACCTCCTCGGTGCCATTATTTAGTTTGTGGATGAAAGGCTTAGATATCTCACCGACTTTAAGCTCGTAGACCTCCTTGCTGATATCCTGAGGTAGGTCTTCGTAGCGGAAGGCTGCCGAACCCTCAAAGTCACTCTCTTGGTTTCGGTTAGTCATTAGACCGCCGCTGTTGTAAGTGTCTTTATCCTCGGAATATAGCTCTGCAGCCTGAGCGAAGGTAAGCTTCTCCTCTTTGATAAGCTTCTGTATAGAGTCGAGGCGAGATGTGGCAGCTGTGATAGCCTCTACATTGGCCTGTGGCCTTAGGAGGATATGACGGAAATTAACCATATCGCCACGCTTCTCTATAAGCTGTACTATATGGTATCCTTCCTCTGTTTTTATGATCTGCGAGGCTCGCTTAGGGTCTGTAAGGTTGAAAACAGCCGTGGCGAAGTCTTTCTCAAGCGCAGCACGACCGACGAAACCATACTCACCCCCTTGTAGGGCTGTTTTCTTGTCTTCGCTGTAGAGACGTGCTAGGCTGGTAAACTCTCGCTTCCCAGAGTTTACGTCCTCTACAAACTCGCGTAGACGTGCTTTGATGCGGTCTATCTCTACGAGGTCTACACGAGGCTTGATGGCTATCTTCTGGACTTCTACTGTACGAGGGATAAAAGGTAGACTATCCTGTGGCATAGTAGAGTAGAAGGTACGTATCTCGCTGGGGCTGATCTGTACATTCTGCGTAATCTTGGCACGCATACTACGTACGATCTCGGTGTTGCGCGCTTCGCGGCGTTCGTCTTCCCTAATCTGGCTTAGTTTTTTATTGAAGTATTCCTCCAGCTTTTCTTTACTGCCTACCTGTGCTATAGCATTCTCAATCCATGCCTCCACAAAACGATTTACGTTCTGATCCGACACCGTGATACTATCGATTTTGGCTTGGTTGAGGAAGAGCTTTTGTATAGCTATCTGTTCGGGAATTACACAGTCTGGGTTACCATCAAGGCGATGCCCCTCGCTGAGAATACGGAGCTTCTGGAACTCAATATCTGAGCGTAGTATAGGTTCATCACCGACAAGCCATACAACTTCGTCTGCAACATTCTTTTGGCGGCCCGTCCTTTGCTGAGCCTCAAGGCTGAGGCTAAAGCCAAGGGTCAAGGCACTCCCTATCGTGAGAGCTAAAACATTCTTCTTAGATACCATATACATTATAAGCGTATGGAGGGTTGTTTTTATTGTAAGCGCTACTTTAGTTAGCTAGTTCGCTGAGGAATTTGATGCGCACCAGACGTATCTCTTCCTCCGTGTAGTCGTTACCTAGCTCATCCATCGCAGAGGTGAGTGAGTCTGTCTCGCTCTCTTTGAAGTAATCGTATATATCGAGCATGTGATCCTCATCCATAATCTCGTCAATGAAATACGAGATATTGATGCGGGTCCCAGAGTATACGATAGCCTCTATCTCTGCTAGAAGGATGTCGAAGTCCAGCCCCAAGCCTATAGCGATATCATCAAGAGCAATCTTGCGGTCGATCTGCTGAATGATTGTTACCTTCATTTTACTCTTGTTGGGGAGCGTCTTAACGCGCATATCTGCAGGTCTCGATATGTCGTTCTCCTCTACGTGCCGTTTGATGATATCCAGGAACACTTGACCATAGCGCTGTGCCTTGCCTGCCCCAACGCCTGGGATGTTCTGCAGCTCATCCATCGTGATCGGATAGAAAGTTGCCATAGCCTCTAATGAAGCATCCTGGAAGATTACGTAGGGTGGTACGCCGTTTTGTGCTCCGACCTTCTTACGTAAGTCCTTCATTATAGAGTAGAGTAGGGGGTCGGCTACCTCTCCTGTTCCTCCAGGGGTATCACCACCAAGCTCAGCATCGTCGTCTGAGTCTTCGCCGGAAATTTTGAAGCTCGTAGGTTTTTTGAGGAACTTTTTACCGCTAGCCGTAATCTTAAGTATACCCATATCCTCTGCATCCTTGCTGATATAGCCAGCAACGATAGCATGACGTAGCACGTTGTTCCAAAGTGCCTCGTCTGCCTCTTGCCCAGAGCCAAAACATTCTAGCTCATCGTGCTTGTAGGTCTCGATGTCTGGGGTGCTCTTGCCGCGTAGTACGGCGATTACATAGTCTGCGTCAAACTTCTGTTTCAGGGCATCTATAGCCTCTAGTAGGTTTAATAGTAAGTCTTGTGCTTCCACTTCTTTCTTTTGTGTCAAACAGTTATCACAGCAGCCACAGTTATCCTTGGGGTATTTCTCTCCGAAGTAATTCATCAGTAGGACACGACGACACATAGGACTCTCAGCGTAGTCGCTAGTCTCGCGGATGAGTTGCTTGGCGATCTGTTGCTCTACGAGGGGCTTATTATGCATTAGCCTCTCTAGGCGTTGCATATCCTCTCTACAGTAATAGGCGATGCATATCCCCTCGCCACCATCACGCCCAGCGCGTCCTGTTTCCTGATAGTATCCCTCGACGCTCTTCGGCATATCGTAGTGGATGACGTAGCGCACGTCAGGCTTGTCTATACCCATCCCAAAAGCGATGGTCGCAACAATAACGTTGATTTCCTCGCTCAGGAAGGCATCTTGATTCTCAGCCCGCTCCTTGGCATCCATTCCTGCGTGATATGCTCGCGCCTTAATACCATTGGCCTGCAAAACTTGTGCAAAGGTAGTAACAGTATTACGACTCATACAATAGACGATGCCACTTTTCCCCGCTTGGCTGAGGATAAATTTGACTATCTCTTTGTCAATAGCCTCTGTCTTAGGTCTAATCTGATATAGCAGATTAGGACGATCGAAGGAGCTACGGAAGATATTGGCCTGCTCTATGCCAAGGTTTTTGAGGATGTCCTGTTCGACCTTTGTGGTCGCTGTCGCTGTCAGAGCCATCAATGGCCTAGGGGCGATGTCGTTGATAATGCTACGTATGCGCCTATATTCGGGGCGGAAGTCGTGTCCCCATTCCGAAATACAGTGTGCCTCATCTACAGCATAAAAAGAGATGGAGGTCTCGCGTAAAAACTCTATCGTATCCTCTTTGGTCAAAGACTCGGGGGCTACATAGAGCAGCTTAGTTTTACCGTCGCGGATATCCTGCTTGACGGCATCGAGTCCTTTGCGGGTAAGAGAGGAATTTATCCAGTGTGCTACATTATCATAGCCACAGATACCTCGTATGGCATCTACCTGATTCTTCATCAGAGCGATCAGAGGGGATATGATGACAGCTACACCATCTAGGAGTAGGGCAGGGAGCTGGTAGCATAGGCTTTTACCACCGCCTGTAGGCATGAGCACGAACGTGTCTTGCTTGCAGAGGATGCTCTCCATAATAGCCTCTTGGTTGCCTTTGAAGAAGTCGAAGCCAAAATGACTTTTTAGGAACTCGTGTAGAGCCTGTTTACTATCCGGCACTGCCATAGCTGCTGTGATTTGTTTAGGTAAATCTTATATCTCCTTTTCGCACTTCTCTTGTGCGTATTGCCTGTTAATAATGAGGGTACTACCTCTGTCGCTTGCCTTAACCTCAAACATTGCATCTATCATAATTGTCTCTACGATAGAACGTAGCCCGCGTGCTCCGAGCTTCTGCTCCATAGTCCGCTCCACAATGTAGTCTAGACAATCGTCGCTAAACTCTAGCTTGATGCCGTCTAACTCAAACAAACGCTTGTACTGTTTGGTAATAGCATTTTTTGGTTCGGTCAAAATCATACGGAGTGTTTCGGCACTCAGAGGGCGTAGTGAGGTAATGATAGGTAGACGACCTATAATCTCAGGGATAAGCCCGAAGCTCTTGATATCTCGGGCATCTACATAGCGGAGGAGGTCTTCCTCTGCTTGGTGATTGTTGCCTTTGTACCCTGGGCTATCGTAGCCAATAGCACGAGTGTTTCGACGTTGGGCAATTTTTCGCTCAATGCCATCGAAAGCTCCGCCACAAATGAAAAGTATTTGCTGCGTATCTACGGGTATCATCCTCTGCTCAGGGTGTTTGCGCCCTCCTTGAGGAGGAACGTTTACCACTGTCCCCTCTAGGAGCTTGAGTAGGCCTTGTTGGACTCCCTCTCCACTAACATCACGGGTTATTGAGGGGTTATCTCCCTTACGGGCAATCTTATCAATCTCGTCAATGAAAACAATACCACGCTCGGCTGCCGCGACGTCGAAGTCTGCCGCCTGTAGTAGACGAGAGAGAATGCTCTCAATATCCTCGCCCACATACCCAGCCTGAGTCAGTACCGTAGCATCCACTATTGCGAAGGGTACGTTTAGCTGACGGGCAATCGTCTTGGCCAATAGAGTCTTACCTGTTCCTGTTGGCCCGAGTAGTAGGATGTTGCTTTTCTCTATTTCTACTTCTTCGTCAGTGCCGATAGAGGCCAGACGCTTATAGTGGTTGTAGACAGCTACTGATAAGTACTTCTTAGCTTCATCTTGGCCTACGACATATTGGTCTAGATAGGCTTTGATTTCGCTGGGACGAGGCAGGTTGTCTAGTGTCTCAAGTGGAGCTGCTACTGCCTTTTTCTCCTTTTCGCCCCATACTCCGTTATCGTTGAGCAGTTGGTGGGCTCCGTCTATGCAGTCAGGGCATATGGAGGTACTCTCTCCTTGCAGTAGGAAAGGCACATCCTCTTCGCTTCTGCCACAGAGGCCACACTTACGTTTGGTTGATTTTGCCATTATTTAGCCTCTTGCCTACGAAGTACCTGATCAATCATACCATATTCTAGAGCTTCGGG
>JAXFXP010000102.1:0-6988 GCA_034091595.1 Porphyromonas sp. | reverse complement strand
GCCACGCTTAGCCTCCTTGGGCAAGAAAACACGAAAGAGAGGAGTCTCCAATATATATAGGTGTCCCTTGCGCACTAGGTCAGGGAAAAACTGTAGAAAGAAAGTAATAATCAAAAGACGTATATGCATGCCATCATCATCGGCATCAGTAGCTATGATGATACGGTTATATCGCAATCCCTCCAAGCCATCCTCGATATTGAGAGCAGCCTGCAATAGATTAAATTCCTCATTCTCATAAACGACCTTTTTGCTCATACCATAGCAATTGAGAGGCTTGCCTCGTAGACTAAATACAGCCTGATATTGAGGGTCTCGACAGGTCGTAATAGAGCCGCTGGCCGAGTTACCCTCTGTGATAAATATACTGGTACGCTCAGGCTCCTTAGCCTTAGGATCGTTGTAGTGGATAGTACAGTCTCGTAGCTTTTTGTTGTGCAGGCTAGCCTTCTTGGCACGCTCGCGGGCGAGCTTGGTTATACCACTCATAGCTTTACGCTCACGCTCGCTATCCTGAATCTTCTGCAATAGGGTAGCGGCATCCTCTGCGTGCTGATGTAGATAGATATCTAGCTCTCGCCCTAAGTAGTCCCCAATAAACTTTTGTATCGTAGGTCCCTCAGGACCCATATCTCTGCTCCCAAGTTTTGTCTTAGTCTGACTCTCGAAGACAGGCTCCTGTACCCGGATGCTTATCGCAGCAACAATACCATTGCGTATATCACTGTACTCAAAATTCTTGCCATAGAACTCCTTGATAACACGAGCGACCACCTCTCGGAAGGCCGTCAGGTGCGTCCCCCCCTGTGTAGTATTCTGACCATTGACGAAGCTATAAAACTCCTCTCCATACTGGTTGGCGTGCGTTAGTACGACCTCGATATCGCTCGATTTGAAGTGTATAGGCGTATATAATGGTTCGCCCGACATATTATCAGCAAGCAAGTCCGCTAGGCCGTTCTTACTCACATAGCGCTTACCATTGTAGACGATAGAGAGGCCTGCATTGAGGAATACATAATGCTTGACCATACTCTCCACAATATCATTCCTATACTCGTAGCCCACGAAATGCTCAGCACTAGGGCGGAAAACTACTAGAGTCCCCGTCTGCATCGTATCGTCGCTAAATATCTCGGTCTCCTCTTGTATACTTGCGAGGCTATAACGCACACGCTTGGTCTGACCTCCGCGCCACGCTTGTACCTCGAAATGCGAGGACAGAGCATTCACAGCCTTAATCCCCACACCATTAAGCCCAACAGACTTCTGGAAGGCCTTGGAGTCTATCTTCCCCCCCGTATTCATCTTGCTGGTTACGTCCACCAAGCTACCAAGGGGGATACCACGACCATAGTCTCGTACGCTAACTTGACCATCCTGTATGCGAAGCTCTATCTTCTTACCATTACCCATGACAAACTCATCGATACAGTTGTCCATAACCTCCTTGAGGAGGACATAGATACCGTCATCGCTATGCTTGCCATCCCCCAGCTTACCGATGTACATGCCCGGACGACGACGAATATGCTCATCCCACTGTAGGGTCTTAATATCGTCTTCGGTGTAATTAACTCGTGTGAAATCTAGTTCTGCCGACATAATGGGTTAGTTAGTAAGGACAAAGATACGAATTTTAGACTTGCTTGGCTTATGCGGAGTACAATGGGCAAGACCATAAGCCCTAGGCTCATCGCCAATCACAGCTTCGGAGCAACTACTAGGGTCGCTCGCTACGGTCCTCACCTACTGCCCTCCTAAACATCAGTAGGAGAACTCTCGTACACCGACTAGTGAACCCACAGCTCAAGCAAGTGTGATTTTAGAGCGCCCAAGGACGACAGGCACAAGGCCCTGAGCAAGCTCGGTAACCCCATCGCTTAGGCCAGTAAATGGTAGTATCTTTGTCGAGCGATACGAGGACCCAGAGGAGCTATGGATACTGCTCCCAGACCACAGTATATACAATTAGCCCCTACCCACAGCCCGATGCTCAGACAATTAGCACGACAGATAACCGAGGCGCTCCACATCAGTCCACGGAGTGCCGAGCCACTCGCCCTCACAGGCCTTAGCGGCTCCATGCTACCGCTCATACTCTCCGAGTGGAGCCACGACTACCCCCTACTCATCTGCGCAGATGATTCAGACGAGGCGGGCTATATATATGCCGACCTAGAGCAAATAGTCGGTAGCGAGGGGGTGCTTATCTTCCCCTCCAACTACCGCCGTGCCATCAAGTACGGCCATCGTGATGAGGCCAGCGCCCTGATGCGCTCTATGGTCCTCAGCACCATCAAGACTTGCCACGAGCAGACGAAGCCCTTACCCATCATCGTGAGTTATCCCGAGGCCTTAGCTGAAGGAATAGCCGAGAGTAGCGAGCACGAGGGCGAACACCTAGTGATACACCGCGGGCAGAGCTTAGCGCAGAGGGTGGTGATGGATCTGCTCTACTCCTGGGGTTACGAACGCTGCGACTATGTCTACGAGCCTGGCCAGTACGCTCAGCGTGGTAATATCCTAGATATATACAGCTATTCGAGCGAACTGCCCTATCGCCTAGACTATTGGGACGACGAGATAGACAGCATACGCTCCTTCGAAGTAGAGAGCCAGCTCTCTATCAAGCAACACGAGGAGATAGCCCTCATCCCCAACCTAGGCAGTAGCGCCAGCGGTACAGGCATAGCCCTCCTCAGTCTAATGCCCAGCAATACCCAGCTAGTCCTCAGCGACGAACACTATCTATTAGACCGCCTTAATTACATCTGGGAGGATGCCCCACAGCTCAATGATGGCGAGGGCTTCGATAGCCTAGAGGAGCTACGCCTACAGCTGATTGCGCCACAGCGCATGGCCGAGGCGGCCGACAAACTACAGCATATATATTATAGGAGTAGGCCACAGCGACAGCAGCTATCCGCCTCGCTAGAGAGCCAAGCTCAGCCCTTATACGGCAAGGATTACGATAGTCTATGCCGACAGATGGCCGACTGGCAGATGGCCGGCTACAATATCTACCTCTGCGCAGCAGACCACAGCCAATACGAGCGTGTCTGCGCTATTATAGAGGAGCACAGCGAGGGCTTAGCTATGCCCCAGCACATACAGGCGACACTGCACGAGGGCTTCGTACTGCCACAGCAGCGCCTAGCACTACTCACCGAGCATCAGCTCTTCGGGCGCTATCACAAGTACAACCTGCGTAGCGACAAGGCCCGCTCGGGTAAGATTACGCTCTCGCTCAAGGAGCTGAGTACCTTCCACCTCGGCGACCTAGTGGTACACTCCGAGCATGGCGTCGGGCGCTTCGGCGGGCTTATCTCGATGGACCTGGGCGGACGACGACAGGAATGCGTCAAGCTAGAGTACAATCGTGGCGATACGGTCTACGTCAATCTACACAGCCTGCACAAGCTGAGCCACTACCGACAGCGCGATGTTGCCGAGGGCATTAGCCTCAGCACCATCGGCTCGGGCGCATGGCAACGCATCAAAGAGAAGACCAAAAAGCAGGTCAAGGATATTGCCCGAGACCTCATCAAACTATACGCCAAGCGCAAAGAAAGCGAGGGCTTTGCCTTCAGCCCAGATAGCTACCTACAGCACGAGCTAGAGGCGAGCTTCGCCTACATAGATACCCCCGACCAAGCCAAGGCGATACAGGCTATCAAGGAGGATATGGAGCGCTCGTATCCGATGGATAGGCTACTGTGTGGCGATGTGGGCTTCGGAAAAACGGAGGTCGCTATACGTGCCGCCTTCAAGGCCGCTACCGATGGCAAGCAGGTGGCGGTACTCGTCCCTACTACGGTGCTCGCCTATCAGCATTACCGCACCTTTAGCCAGCGACTAGAGGGCTTCCCCGTACGTGTCGAATACCTCTCACGCGCCAAGACTGCCAAAGAGATTAAGGAGATACTACGCGAGCTACGGGAGGGCAAGATTGATATTATCATAGGCACACACAGGCTCACGAGCAAGGATGTAGCCTTCCACGACCTAGGGCTACTGATTATCGATGAGGAGCAGAAGTTTGGCGTCGCAGCTAAGGAAAAGCTCCGTCGTCTACAGGTCAATGTAGACACGCTGACGATGAGCGCCACACCCATCCCCCGCACGCTCCAGTTCTCGCTTATGGGGGCAAGGGACCTATCCAACCTCAATACGCCCCCAGCCAACCGAGTACCGGTAGAGACCATCCTCACCCGCTTCCACGCAGAGGGCATTGCCGAGGCCGTAAACTTCGAGCTTAGCCGTAACGGACAGGTCTACTTCGTACACAACCGCATACAGAATATAGAGGAGGTAGCCGCCGTGATACGGAGAGAGGTACCCGATGCTCGTGTAGTCATAGGGCACGGCCAGATGTCCCCCAGCGAGCTAGAGCAGATACTTATCGACTTCGGCCGGCACGAGTACGACGTCCTCGTGGCTACCACAATCATAGAGAACGGCATAGATGTCCCCAATGCCAATACCATCATGATCAACGATGCGCATCGCTATGGCCTCAGCGAGCTACACCAGCTACGCGGACGTGTAGGGCGCAGTAACCGCAAAGCCTTCTGTTATCTACTGACCCCACCTATCGCCACGCTCTCGGACGAGAGTCGCCGACGTGTGCGGGCTATCGAGAACTTCAGCGACCTCGGCAGTGGCGTACGCATAGCACTACAGGACCTAGATATACGAGGGGCAGGCAATGCCCTAGGAGCCGAGCAGAGTGGCTTCATAGCAGATATGGGCTACGAGACTTATCAGAAGGTCTTCAACGAGGCCGTACGAGAGCTCAAGGTCAGCGAGTTTGCAGACCTATATCGAGATAGCGAGGGACAGGTGGGCGACAAGCTCTTCGTCAGCGAAACACAGATAGAGAGCGACCTAGAGCTGGCTCTACCCGAGGACTATGTCCCTAGTGATGCTGAGCGCATTATCCTCTACCGCGAGCTAGACGACCTACAGAGCGACGAGGAACTGACGGCCTATCGTGAGCGCCTCGTAGACCGCTTCGGCCCGCCACCTCAGCTTGTAGAGGAGCTTATACTCGTACCACGCCTTAGGCGCATAGGACTCTCGCTCGGCTGCGAGAAGATTTCGCTCCGCTCTGGGGTAATGAACCTCTTCCTACCAAGCGACAAGGCTAGCCCCTACTATCAGAGCGATACCCTAGGGGGTATCCTGAGCTACGTAGCACAGCACAGCCGTCGATGCGAGTTTAGGATGCGCAACGAGCGCAATATTATACGTGTTAATGAGGTCGCCAGCATTAGCGAGGCCATCGAGGTACTCGGGGCGATGCAGTGTTAGTCAAATAATTACAGAACAAACCACTATGGATAAGATTAAGATACTATTCGTTTGCTTAGGCAACATCTGTCGTAGCCCTTCGGCCGAGGGCGTCTTCCTACACTACGTCCAGCAGGCAGGGCTCGGCGAGCGCTACGAGCTAGACTCCGCAGGACTGATAGCGCATCACCAGGGCGAGCGTGCCGACAGCCGTATGCGCGCCCACGCTGCCCGACGTGGCTACGACCTCCGCAGCATCAGTCGCCCCATTACGTACGAAGACTTCTTCCACTACGACTACATCATCGGGATGGACGAGAGCAATAGAGAGGCTCTCTTGCAGCGCGCCCCTACGGCCGAGTGTGCAGCCAAAGTAAGCCTACTCACCGACTGGCATCCGGCCCCACTACTCGACCACGTCCCTGACCCTTATTATGGTGGTGCAGAGGGCTTCGAGCAGGTACTCGACCTCATAGAGAGCTGTGCCCCACATCTCCTGAGCGAGACGGGCAAAAACTAGACTATTGACAGACATCTCCGCACAATAGTGGCGGAGATGTTTTTTTATTACCTTTGCGATGTAATACATTAACTTACATCAACTAAACAACATCTACCGCCATGAGCAAGCACCTCTCGACACTCCTTGCCCTATTCCTCGCAGGCACGGCTCTCTCGGCACAAACCAACAAGGAGCTACGCCCCTACCGGACCCTATTCAAGGATATTAGTCCCGCAGCCATAGAGCGCTACGGGGCCGAAGCCAAGAAAGCCCTAGAGCTCGACCGCAAGCACAACGACCCTAAATCGGGCTTCAAGATGAGCAAGGCCGAGTACGACCGCTTCCTAGACAACAACATGCGTTATCTAGAGTATTTGGATTTCCACAACATAGGCGAACTAGGCTGTAGCTGGTACTGCGGCGGAGAGCTAGCCAATATACAATCCTCCTCGCACCTGAAAGCTGCGGGCTGCATCAAGTACAGCGCAGACAAAGCCTTCGATGAAAATCTCGCCACAGCCTGGGTAGAGGGCGCTGAGGGGATAGGCCAAGGCGAAAGCCTCTCTCTACGAATCAACTCCGGCACGATACATACCATCAGCATCTACAACGGCTATCAGAAGGACATAAATACCTTCCGTAATAATGCTCGTGTCAAGCGCCTAGCGCTAGACATCAACGGCAAGCCCTATGCCGTACTGGCGCTAGACGACCAAGCAGGCGTGCAACTCTTCCGCATCGACGAGGTCAGCGGAAGCCACGACAAGCCACTAACACTCAGCTTCCGTATCCTAGAGGTATATCCTGGAGCTAAATACAGCGATACTGCCATCTCGGATATTGTATTCGATGGTCCTCACCACTAGGAGAGCGCCAAGGGAACAGGCCCCAGCATAAGCCCCGCAGTAAGTCGCCCCAAGGCATCGGCTTGCTGTGGGGCTTGCTACATACGGCAATAGGGGCGGAATGCGTATCTTTGTAGGACTGGTAAGATGACCATAACCTTGCCATCATAAAGATTAACGTATTATAATGCTAGTCAAAGACGACTTCCAACA
This sequence comes from Porphyromonas sp., assembly GCA_034091595.1. GTDB lineage: Bacteria > Bacteroidota > Bacteroidia > Bacteroidales > Porphyromonadaceae > Porphyromonas. The sequence goes on along the minus strand of JAXFXP010000102.1, from coordinate 133 downwards.
GATAGGCTATGTGGGCCGTACACATGGGGTACAGGGCGAGGTAGCCTGCAAACTCAGCGTAGACATCACTAGCGCCATAGCCGAGGACGAGGGGCGCTTCTTCCTCATGCTCGAGGAGCAAGACTTGCTCATC
>JAXFXP010000101.1:0-8154 GCA_034091595.1 Porphyromonas sp. | reverse complement strand
GGGGTCCTCTGTAGTATTGATAAAGCTAATAATACGGTCTAGAGCACCTGCATTGCTAAAAGTATTCTTGAAGAATAGGTAGTCGTCATTAGTCATACCCATACCACCAAGAATAATCTTATCACTTTTCGCACGCAGTGCCACCATAGCCATTACCTCATTAAACGGCTGGTCTGGGTCTGCAAAGAAAGGAATTTTCTGTCCCGTTACGAGCGTGTTATTAAGGTCAATACCTGCTATACCTGTAGCAATTAGCTCGCTAGGTTGCTCACGCCGTACCGGATTTACCGATGGGCCACCAATCTCACGCTCCTCGCCCACAATAGGAGCTCCCCCATCAATTGGGTCTCCGTAGGCGTTGAGGAAGCGTCCGGCCAAGCTATCTCCGACCTTTAGAGACGGAGCTTTACCTAAGAAGATTACCTCCGCATCTGTAGGGATACCCTCGGTACCACCGAAGACCTGCAGCGTAACCTCTGTACCCATAATACGCACTACCTGCGCAAGGCGTCCGTTGATTGTAGCCAGCTCTTCATTACCTACCCCTGTAGCATGCAGCATGCAGGTAGCTTTGGTAATGTTGCTGATTTTCGTATATATCTTTTGGAATGCTTTTGCTCCCATATGTCTATTTCTAAAGGTTGATTACTTAGCTCTCTGTGCTACCAAATCGGCTACACGTTGCTCAAACTTATAGAAGTTTTCGCCCTTGTACTCCGAGTAGTTCATCTGCTTGAAGGCATTGATAATATCCTTGAAGTAGCCTGACACCTCGCTAAAGTCTTCAAACTCGAAGTCCGTATTACAGATGCGTATTATATGGCTAACCATATACTCTTGGCGTTCGAGCGAGCTATTACAGTCAATACTATCGAAAGCATCCTGCTGTAAGATTACAAAGTCAATAAGCTCACTCTTCCAGAAGGTTATATGATAAGCTAGCGGTACCCCGTCATCACCGAGGATGTTAATTTGCTCAGCAATCTCTTTACCCTCTATGAGGCGCATCTTCATCTCATTAACCTTTTCTACCCAGCCTGCCCCGACCTTATCTGAGATATAAGCACGAAACTCGGGATACTCTAGATACTTAGAGTAGCTGTCGATGGGGTTTACTGCAGGATAACGCTTGCGGTCAGCACGCTCTTGCTCTAGGGCGTAGAAGCATCGTGCTACCTTTTTGGTATTTTCGGTTACTGGCTCCTTGAGGTTACCTCCAGCAGGAGATACCGTACCTATAAAGGTTACAGAGCCAGTAGCTCCATTATTGAGATAGACGAAGCCTGCACGAGCATAGAAGTTTGCGACGATAGCCGACAAGTCCATGGGGAAGGCATCGGGCCCAGGCAGCTCTTCTAGGCGATTACTCATCTCTCTGAGTGCTTGTGCCCATCGACTAGTAGAGTCGGCCATAAGCATAACCTTCAGCCCCATAGCACGGTAGTACTCAGCAATCGTCATAGCAGTATAGACAGAGGCTTCACGTGCCGCCACAGGCATATTGGAGGTATTGGCAATGATGATAGTACGTTCCATCAGGTGTCTACCCGTATGCGGGTCGATAAGCTCAGGGAACTCCTTGAAGATTTCCACTACCTCATTGGCACGCTCACCACAAGCCGCAATGATTACGATGTCAGCCTCTGCTTGCTTACTAATAGCGTGCTGTAACACCGTTTTACCCGTCCCGAAGGGGCCAGGTATAAAACCTGTACCGCCCTCCACAATAGGGTTAAGGGTATCTATTACACGTACGCCTGTCTCTAGTAGACGAGATGGGCGAGGCTTCTCCCTGTAGCAGTCAATAGCTCGCTTAACGGGCCACTTCTGCTCCATCGTAACACGGTGCTCTTCGCCCGTAGACTCATCAACAAGAATAGCTATTGTATCCTTGACGGTGTACTGCCCCTCGGCTTTCAGTTCCTTTAGTTTGTACGTACCTTTTAGTACGAAAGGGACCATAATCTTGTGTGGTTGATAGTTCTCATCCACTTCGCCGAGCCATGCACCAGCCGTTACTGTGTCACCAACAGTGGCAATAGGCTTATAATCCCATAGGCGTTCTTCGTCTAGCGGATAAGTGTAGGAGCCACGTTGTAGGAATACCCCCTCCATTTTATCTAGGTCATTCTGTAGACCATCGTAATTCTTGGAGAGCATCCCTGGCCCAAGTGTAACCTCGAGCATATGCCCCATAAACTCTACTGGGTCACCGATACGCATACCACGAGTAGACTCGAATACCTGGGCGTATGCACTAGAACCGATTACTTTAATGACCTCGCTCATCAGGCGAGTGCCATCGACTGTGATGTAGCAAATTTCGTTTTGAGCTACTGGCCCGTCCACCTCTATCGTTACGAGGTTGGATACGATACCTTTGACTATACCTTTTGTTACCATTATATGGAGTATTTCTATGCCAACAAAGTTAAGAAAATAATCCAATTGCAATCAGCCAGCATAAAAACACCTGGTACTTTTCGGCTTCAATACGTATTATTTTCCTCTTCCATCAGCTGTATCTACGAAAACGCAAAGTCTGCGGAGACCGAAAGCGCCAAGAGCTACAGCTCATTAGTACTCTTATACTAGGCAGGGAACGGCCCAGACAAAACAAGCTCCTCAGAAAAAATAACGTACGGCTATAGACTATACTACACCATACAAGGAGTTGGTGATATAGCTATGCGCTAGCCTAAATAGACGAAGGTAGACACCCTTAATGCCCAAGCAATGCATCACCTATCGGAGGATAGACGTGGAGCATCACAAGCCCCACGGAGAGCCACTACTCATGGGGGCTATAGCGGCCTATTAGGCGGACTTTCTACGATCTATTAGGCGAGCAAGTCGTCCTCTACTAGGTGAATAAGTGGACAGCTACTAGGGACACAAAAGCTGGTATTCCGAGGAAGCTCTGTCTCACATACCTGAGTCAATTGCTACCCTAAGTTTTTGGTGCATCAGCCCAGAATATAAGGGGCTTTAGTTTGGCGGTATCTTTTGATTGTAATATCTTTGCAACCCAGTCCGTAATGGACTATAGAGGCTAGACAATGTTGCTGGGAGGTAATAATTGCAGTATAGCATGAGAAAAGACATTACATCAAAAGCCCTTCTCGGGCCACTAACATATCTATCACTTTCTTGCCTATCAACGGGCTTGTCAGGGGCAACACTCTTGGCAATGGCCACGGAAATAAGTGGAAGCTTTGCGGCTGATGCCATAAAGGGCCTCACAAAACAAAAGCTCAAAGCGTTGATTTGGGGATCGCATCCCAAAGATTACAATCTAAGTATCCGCAAGCTCTTCATCCAATCACTAAGCGAAGCGCTTGATAATGTGTACGCATTGTACAAAGAAAGTGGAGCAAACACAGTAGAACGCAAGCATGCACATAAGCTTATCGGGGCGCTCCAGAAATTACTTGCTGATGGAGAGCGCTCCGTACTATCGGACAGCTTTTGGTCTGACAAAGACGTTCTCCGGTTCATACGCGAAGAAGCAGCTCCCGAAGACATCACCCACGTATTACAAGAAGCCTTTTGTGATAATCCTTCAGATCAGAAATTCTTAGATTTTATCTCTAGACATTATCCGGCACAGATCCAGCTTTGCTTCGGCGAAGGTCTCCAAGCGCCAGAGCACCACAGTGCTTGGGTAGCCTATCAGCGCTTGATGTCAGATGAATTGAGGCTAATGCTCTCAGAGCTTAGTGCTGAGCAACAGACTCTGAAGAAAGAACTACGTGTCGGAGATCTAGGACACGGCTGGAGCGAACAGCAATGGCTGGAATTGAGAAAACTCTCCGAGCTCCTAGAGCACCCCCAAAAGTTTGAGCTAGCCCTCAACGAAGCACTTGCTAAAACCCTCGGCAGCATAGAGCTACAAGTCAATCAGCTGATACATCTAACAACAGCGACGCATCATACAGTCAAAGAAATTAAGCAAATTCAGAGAGAACAACTTCGCCACGGACGTCGCATACATCGCTCTGTGCTAGGGCTCCTTTTGCTGTTCCTGCTATCAGGAGCTACAATTACTTGGCTTACATTGCGTGCACCGTTCAACTACGTGCTACAGCTCCACGGTTGGCGTGGTCAAACTCATATTCCTCTACGGAGCCATGGCACTCTGGTTTTGAGGGTAGATGGCAAAAGCTACAGGGCAGACATCAACAGCCGTGGCCAAGCCTTGTTTATCGATCTACCAGCAGGGATTAAGAATCAACAAGCTAAAGTGTATCTAGAGGATACGGATGGAATGCCTTACTACTGTCTAGACAATCTGGTCCAGATTACCCAGGGCGAACTTGCTTACCTAGCTATAAGTCTAGAGGGCATAGATTGTGCTAGTGGTATTGTCAAAGATGAGGTCAGCCAAGAGCCTTTGGTCGGGGCCCATGTCCGGGTTGCTACCGTGGAGGGATATACCGACAGCAACGGAGAGTTTAGCCTGCTAATCCCTCAGAGCGAACAAGCCGAAGAGCTAGAATTCCAGATAACACACGCAGGCTATTATCCCTACAGAGCTAACCATATTATGATTGGCAAAGCTCCTAGCCGTATTTACCTTGCACCCAAATAGAAGGGAATACCGCTCACAGCAACTTGTTGCTACTCCTAGTTGTCCATCAGACCCTATAAACTATGCTTACTAGATTTATATTGTTATTGGCTTTATGCAGTAGTACGCTCGGTAGAGCTCAGCAAATTGCACTCAAAGGAATAATAACGGTGCAGAATAGCCGAATAAATACAGGGAAGACAGAGTTTGTTCCTGAGGTTAGCGTTAGACATCCTAATGCTAAACCTACTACGACAGACTCCCAAGGCCGTTTTACACTCCATATTGTACGCCTGCCCTTGGGTACACAGGTAGACATTGAGATAAAACTTACAGGGAAGTATCGAGACTATGTTGTCGTCAACAAAGATGCTCTACATGACATTACCCTAGGACGCTTGACGCCCATACACATTACCATCCAGGATAGGCGTGTCTTAGCTACCCGAGAGGCTCAGCTCATTGCTACGACTATAAAGAAACACGGAGAAGTACGACAACGCAAAATGGCTGCACTCAACAAACGCATTGCAGCCATGGAGGCCGCAAACGACTTTCAGAATGAACACTACCAGCAATGCATAGATAGCCTAACGGCTATATCAGGGGATAGATCCGAAGTCCTCAAGCGTATCAAAGAGTATGCTAGAGCTATGGTACTTGTAAATCTAGATGAAGCAGATAGTATCTACACACGGGCCTACCAACTACTCGAGCGAGGGGAACTAGACAGTGTGGCCGAGTATCTAGAGAAGCACATCGACTATAAGCGTGAAGCAATGGCTATCAGGCAGCAATTACAGGATGCCGAGGATAAGAAACAGCTTGCGCAAGAGCTGAGCATCTCAGCTGAGACGCAGGTACAAAACGCAGAGCGAGCTCAGCGCCAGTTGCTCGAGAAGCTACGCCTTGCAGCCAAAGTAAGAATTGGCTTATATCAGTACTCAGAGGCTAAACGTTACTACGAGCAAGCTCTAGAGCTAGCTCCTCAGGATGCGCAGACCCTGTATGATTACGCCAACTATATGCATAGGATACGGGAGTATGCTCGCTCCTCTAGTATATACGAGCGTTTGATACCGATCGCCGAACGTCGAGCCAAAGAATGCCCAGAAGGGTATCTAACTCTACTAGCCGATGCTCTAAACAGCTACGGAGTGAATAGCTGTGCTCTGCACTTATACGAGAAAGCCGACAGCAGCTTCCGCCAATCTTTGTCTATCCGCGAACACTTGGCCAAAGACCGTACGCCCAAACATCTAGCGGATTGGGCTGCTGTGCTCAGCAATTTAGGGAGCAACTACCACGAGCAGCAAATGTATTACGAAGCGTCTGGCGTCTTCTGTCAATCTCGCACTATTTACGAAGGATTATCCCAGGAGCAACCAGAGACTTATCTACCAGATTTGGCCGACATCCTGAATAATCTAGGGGCCAACTACAATGCTATGCAAATGTATCATAAGGCTGATAGCTGCCATCGCTACGCATTGTCTATTCGGGAGGGTCTGGCTGAGCAAGATGCCAAAGCTTATGCTCCAGACTTGGTGCTGAGCCTGCATAACCTAGGGAACAACTACCACGATCTCTGGGAGTACACCAAAGCTGATAGCTGTTACCAAAGAGCCTTGAGCATTAGCGAGACTTTAGTCCAGGAGTATCCCAAAGTTTATCTCCCAGATTTAGCATATATCCTTAATAATATAGGAGCCAATTATCATTCCCTACAGGAATACACTCTGGCAGACAGCTGTTTCAGTCGCTCTCTATCTATTCTAGAGCGCTTAGCCCAGGAAAGTCCCAGAGCCTATATGGTTGATTTAGCTGGTGTCTTGTATAACCTTGGAGTTTACTACGAGGACCTCAAAGACCTCCTCAAAGCTATTGGTTATTATCAACGCTCTATTGATATTTACGAAGATTTGGCTACGAAGCAACCACGGCTCTATAGGCAGGACTTAGTATTTGTGCTCTATGGTATCAGCGATACTTATAGGTCGCTAAAGTCATACGAGCGCTCTAGAGAATACTCGGAGCGTGCTGTCCTCTTGGAAGAACTGTCCATAAAGGAAGGTTATACCCAGGATACCAAGGGTTTAGCTATAGCTTACAGCAACTTATCCGAAGCCTGTCTCTTTGCTCGTTCGTTTGCCGAGGCCGAGCGCTACGCTCGTGAGGCACTTCGTCTCAATAGCAACTACCTGGCTTAGAGTTTCGCCTTGCCACATCGTTGCTATTGCAGGGAGATTACCCCAAGGCTTGGGAGCTTTATCGGGGAGCTATGAAAGCTATAACAACCGATGGAGCGGACAGCAAACTCTTATCAGACTTCATTACGAAGCTGGAGGAACTTGTCGTACAAGAGCTCGTACCATCCGAGCATCTACAAGAAATCAGGAATGTAACAAACTATCTAAAGGCTCAAACACAAACAAGCCCCAAACAATAAACCTTGGCTAGGCTCTTGCTTGGAGGCTTTAGGGATATCGGTGTATTTATAGGGGAGGCTTAATCCGTTCGAAACGACTCCAATGGGCATCTCCATCTTGCATAAATAAAGCCTAACATCCCTCCTAGTAAAGAGGCCGTAGATATACAGCCATCAGAAACTATAGCTTGAGGAAAAGTTTGCCCTTTTATTTCTCGACTGGGTGGCTTGCTATAGCCGTTGGAGGATGGCCAAGGGGAACGACTTCCGAGTAGTACTGCGAAGGCATAAAAATTTTAGTACTGCAACTTCTCTTTTTAGTACTACTTTTTCCAAGCCCTTCCTATAGTCGCAGTCCTAGCAGCTATATAGCCCTGTATACGGACGACTAAAGCAACCTATTAGGGCATACTATAGACGGGCTCCCCAGATATGCCAGCTGGCCTCGGCCTGCAGCCTAAGCATAGAAGAGCCATCTATACATCTAGCGCCAGACTGGGCACAGCGGACGAGGAAGGCCGTACTCGACTGACGATAGTTTAGGTCGTAGCACAAGTGTCGGCTATCCAGAGCTTCGTAGGGCAGAGCCAGCTCGTCGGCTGCGTTTATGCCCACCGAACTTGCATTGATAATTATAGCCTTCTCTGTTACCAGCTCCTCAAGGGACGAATACGGAAGCACAGCCGTCCCTCTAGAGCCAATAAAGTCTCGTACCTGTATCCCAGGCTCAGTACTCGTACGACTGATGAAGCAATAGTCTTCTGGCGAATAACCCAAGCTCTCTAAGCCCAAGGCTACAGCACGTGCAGCTCCGCCCGTACCTAAGATAATAGCACGGGGGCACGCCCCAAGCAAAACGCCCCGCAAGCTCTCTGCGAAGCCGTATACGTCTGTATTATAAGCTCTACAGCGTACCAGACCGACATTGTCGTAGTCCAAGCTCAAGACATTTGCAGCCCCTAGACGAGCTACTTCCGGACTTAGCTCCAATGCCTCGAAGTAGGACAAAACAGCCTCTTTGTAAGGCGTAGTTACATTGAGCCCCCGAGGACGGCACTGCTCAATAAGCCGCCCCAGATCATCAATATGCTCTAGAGGGAAAAGCCGATATTCCGCCACAGTACGCAGGGGCGAATGCTGACGAAACAACTCGGGC
>JAXFXP010000100.1:0-6648 GCA_034091595.1 Porphyromonas sp. | reverse complement strand
GATGAGCAGGTAAGCTCGCCCGTCGTGAATGACTACGATGTGGTCGTAGCCCTGAACCAGCCCTCACTAGATAAGTTTGCGTCTCATGTTAAGCCTGGTGGTGTACTCCTCTACGATAGCAATGGGATACACTATGACAATCCACGCACCGATATAGAAGTCTATGAGGTGGATGCCACCAACGAGGCTACACGTATGGGGAACTCTAAGGTGTTTAATATGCTCATCCTTGGGGCGCTTATGAAGAGCCGTCCTATCCTAGAGATGGAGAGTATCAAAAAGGGGCTAGAGAAGTCGCTCCCTGAGAGACACCACAAGCTCATCCCTATGAATATGGAGGCTCTTGCCCGTGGAGGTGAGTTGCTACACCGTCATTAAGAGATGCTGCCGTTTGGGTAGATCTTGCCACAATACTAACCCCTAGTTATAGAGCCAGCTATCGTAGAGATAGCTGGCCTTGCTGGTTACAGCCCCTAGGGGCTCTTGGATAACTATATACTAATATTAATAATGAAACAACTACTAAAGAAAGCCCTCTGCCTAGGGGTAGCACTAACCGGATTGGTTGGGCAGCTCAAGGCGGATAAAGGGATGTGGCTCCTAAACGAGCTCACAAAGGAAAACATCGCGAAGATGCAGGAGCTCGGCTTCAAACTCTCGCCAGAGCAACTGTATAGCCTAGATAAGCCTAGCGTAGCAAGCTCTGTCATCATCTTTGGGGGGGGCTGTACAGGTGTTACTGTATCCAACACAGGACTTGTAATGACCAATCATCACTGCGGCTTCGATGCCATTCAGCAGAGCAGTACAGTAGACCACGACTATCTGCGTGATGGCTTTGTGTCGCAGAGCCACCGTGAGGAACTACCTATCCCAGGACTAGAGGTGCGTTACCTCGCCAACATCCAGGATGTAACAGCACAACTACTGGCTAAGGTAAAGAAGGCTAAGACCGAGACACAGCGTACCGAGATGCTACAGGCTGCACTATTGGCCCTTAGAGCGGAAGCTGAGAAGAAAGCAGCTCCCAACCAGGAGGTAGTGATTACGCCTTTCTATGCAGGTAATAAGTATTACATGCTTACGTACAATGTTTTTAAGGATGTGCGTATGGTCTTCGCTCCACCTATGAGTATTGGTAAGTTTGGTGGGGAGACTGACAACTGGATGTGGCCACGCCATACGGGGGACTTCGCTGTATTCCGTGTCTATGCCGATAAGGATAATAAGCCCGCTGCTTACAGCAAGGACAACGTGCCCTATACGCCTAAGTATTTTGCAGAGGTATCTACTCAGGGCATCAAGGAGGGAGACTATGCTATGACGATAGGCTTCCCAGGGCGTACCTCTCGCTATATCCCTTCGTGGGGTGTAGAGAGCCGTATGGTGAATGAGAATGACCCTCGTGCAGAAGTACGTGGAGCCAAACAGGCCTCGTGGCGTAAGTTTATGAACGAAGACCAGTCTGTGCGTATTAAGTATGACTCCAAGTACGCCCGTAGCTCCAACTACTGGAAGAACTCTATAGAGATGAACAAGGCCTTGCGTAAGAACAATGTAGTTGGATCTAAGCAACAAGAGGAAGCCGCCTTCGCCAAGTGGGTACAGGCGCACAAGAATAAGGAGTATCGCACAGTACTAGAGGATCTACGCACTGCTTATCAGGCTTCTGGAGAACTAACGCGTCGCCTAACCTATCTGTCTGAGACTTTCTCTGGCTCTGAGGTACTCGGGGCTGCCGCAGTACTTGCAGCTACACAGTTGAGTGTAAACTCAAAGGAAGAAGTAATTGCTATGCTTCGTAGCGAGTTCTACAAAGATTATGCTCCCAAGGTAGACCAGGCTACGATGCCGATACTCCTCGATATTTTGCGTAAGCATTTAGCTGCTGATGAGGTGGCTACAATCTATGCAGATATCGACAGTAAGTTCGGGGGTAATACTAAGGCCTTTGTAGATGACCTTTTTGCCAAGAGCTTCGTGCCCTACGAAGATAAAGTAGTTGCAGCCGTCAAGGACGGTACACTGATAGCAAAGATTGGTAATGACCCAGCCCATGTATTTGGTGAAAAGATGCGCTCTGTACTCAAAAAGCTTCAGGGCGATCGAGCAGCCTCAATGACGGCTATAAACAAGGGTAATCGTCTGTACTTCGCAGCGCGCAAGGAGATGAATCCTAGTGAACCTATGCCAAGTGATGCTAACTTTACGATGCGTATGAGCTATGGCACAGTCAAGGGGTATAAGCCTGCTGATGGTATCACCTACAGCTACTACACTACGACGAATGGCATACTAGAGAAGAATAAAATAGATAATCCTGAGTATGTCCTCAAGCCAGAGTATCGCACAATGCTTGAGCAGGGACAGTTTGGGCGTTGGGCAGATGCTAAAACGGGCAAACTGCAAGTGGCGTTCCTATCGAATAACGATATTACAGGGGGGAACTCAGGTAGTCCCGTGTTTGATGCGAATGGCCGTGTGATAGGTCTAGCTTTCGATGGTAACTCTGAGGCTATGAGCGGTGATATCGAGTTTGAGCACGAGCTACAGCGTACAATCTCCGTGGATATCCGCTATGTCCTCTATGTAATAGAGCAGTGGGGTAAGTGTCCACGCCTTATCGAGGAGCTACGTCTGCGTTAGTCGATAAGCACAAAAGGAAGGAGGACGCTCATTTATTCTGTAATAGAATATCTGAGCGTCCTCTCTTTGTGTGGAGATGCGGGGGGTTGAACCCCGGTCCAAACACGGAACTAATTAGCTTTCTACATGTTTAGTCTCTCTTTCGGTTGTCGGGACCAGGCTACGGCAGAGACTACCATTCCTCATCCTTAGCCGTCTTGTATTGACACCCTTATAAACGACATCTAAGGGGCAAACCTCGTATTTCCGGCACCACCAGTTCCAATCGCTACGAGGCGGGAGCTATTGGGGTGATGTCTTGTCCCTACGCAATGGCGCTGGGATTAAGCGTGCAGTCTACTGTGCTTCGACTACGCAGCAAGAGCGTAATTGTTTTCGCCAACTAAAAAGTTCGATGTCCGAGATTATAGTGCTGGGCACCCACGCACTACATGCTTACCAACCACTTCGTCGCGCTGTCAAAGCCAATTCATCCCCGAGGTTGATGCTACAAAGGTAGTATATTTAGTTGATATTACATAGTGTCGTTCCCAGTGGAGCATTGTGAAGAATCAATAGCTTTGTCAATCAGCAGGCTGATTGGCTAGGAGTTCGCGCAGAGAACCCTTGCTAATAAAGAAAACTCCCCTACTAGGCTGTGTTATGAGCCTAAGTAGGGGAGTCTGCTTGTCGTTGTTGTACTAACTCTCCAGGATTGCTTGGTCTGTTTGTCTAGAACCTCAATCGGAGAGAGCCAAAGATGTTCTACTTGATTAGTCCTTTGACTAGTCCACTTTTCTCCAAAGCCTTATCCTTGGCCTTATTCACTTCGGTCTTAACGGCATCTTTACCATCCTGGACAGCTTGCTTGCCTGCGTCCTTGACGGCATCCTTAGCGTTCTTGCCCATAGCTACACCTAGTGCTGCATTGGTAGTCGCTTTGCCAGCTATATCTTTGCCCTTGCTTACTGCGCTCTTACCAGCTTCTACAGCTTTACTCTTGGCAGATTTTAGAGCGCTCTTGCCTAGTTCTTTTGCCGAAGCGGCAGTAGCCTTACCTCCGCCTATAGCAGCAGCGGCTTTGGCTGTAGTGGCTACTGTCTTAGCCTTATTGACAGCTGCCTGGCCCTTGGCAACAGTCTCTTGTGCCTTAGTGCTCACTTCTTTGCCCTTCTGCGTTACCTGCTCGGCCTTTTGTGTTATTTTTTGTCCCTTGTCTAGGGCTTTCGTTAGTGCATCTTGTGCATATACGCTAGCTCCGAAAGCTAGTAGAGTGGCTAGAGCCAATACCTTTTTCATCGTCTTACTTTTTTATTAGGTTAAAACTAATTAACGTTTAGAGGGTGTTGGGGAAGAATAGTTTAATGTGCTGAACTAAATTCTAGCTTGTCTAAGTGTTAGATCAATCGGAGGGTACGGGAGTTGCCATGGCCTCTGTCAGATGCGAGTCTCTGCTTAGTACTAAAACTTTTAGCCTTTAATATTGAGACTTGTAGAGGCTCTAGTAAGAGGGGATAAAAGTTGAAGATAAAAATAACTATGTGTTGCATCCTAGGGGATCTCAATGGGGGCTATGTGATGGTTTCAAGCCCTGCACCAGAGTACTCAATCGACATTCGCTAAAGATTGTACCGCTAGAATCTACATTTTGTACCGATACAACCTTAAGTTTGTCCCAGTACAACAGAGTGTTCTCTTAGTAAGGCCTAGAGTTAGGTAGACTCCAGCCTGCTATTATATCAAGGAGAGCCAATGACTTAGTGCTGATGAAATCTTTGGTCTATAGTATACGCCCCTGTGTTGTACTGGTTGGGGCTCTGTATCTCTGTGCTGAGCTTTTATTGTTGGTTAGAGCAGCCATATGTGTTACTCTTGATGGAGATCTCCTTAGATATGATGCCTCAGCTGTGTATTTCGGGAAAAATACTATCTTTGCATTCGATTTCATACATGATGGGTGGCCTAGATGGTGGAATGGTAGACACGAAGGACTTAAAATCCTTTGGCCATTATGGCTGTGCGGGTTCGAGTCCCGCTCTAGGTACCAGATGGATGACTGAGTATTACGTAGAGGGTACACAAGCTATGGCTGTATCCTCTTGAATGCTATAATAAAGAACATACGTATGGACAACAAACTGATACGTTCGCTACATAAGCTCTTGGTCGAGCATGACTGTGTGGTAGTACCACAGCTAGGAGCTTTTATCCGTGAGCAATTGCCCGCGCGCCAGGACGAGGCTCGTCGCGTACTCTATCCTCCTACGACTACAATACGTTTCAATGAAGCACTGCAGAGCCAAGACGGCCTCTTGCTGAGCGATTATTGTGTGAGCTTAGCCCTTAGCCAGCGCCGTGCTAAACTAGAGCTAGAGCAGGACGTACGCATCTTGCGCAACGAGCTAGTACGTCAGCGTAGTTTGCGTCTGGAGGGTATCGGTACGCTACACCTCAGTGCCGAGGGGCGTTTATCTTTTAGCTCTATGCCTAGCGATCAGATAGGGCACTTGTACTACGGTCTGCATTCGGTCGTTCCAGTAGAAAGTGGGAGTCTTGGCCGTACGCATATAACAGATACTCCTCAGGGCTTTATACAGGAGAGTGATAGTCATATCCACCTGCGCATATCCAAGCAAAGCCTACGTTATACGGCTGTGGCTGCTGTGATTCTTTTCCTGATAGGCCTGCCACTAACTCTTTGGCGCCCAAGTTTGCCGAGCTACGAGGCTAGCTTTGTCCCCAACGAGCAAACAGTGGAGAAGATAATCGCAGAGGTGAACTCGCATACAGGGACAGAGACTCATACGCCAGCAGAGGCCAACGAGGCTGCTTACTGGCTACAGCCAGAGGCTGGGCAGTGCTACGTAATAGTGGGGACCGAGCGTAAGCGCGAGGTAGCAGAGCGCTACATTAGCCTATATGCAGAGCGTTTCCCTAGCATAAAAATACTAGATCAAAAGCGTGTCTACCGCATCAGTGTTGCTTCCTTTGCTTCGTCTGAGGAGGCCGAGGCTTTACGCCGAGAGATAGCTAAGGAGGGTATAGACGCTTGGGTATATAAGCATAAATAACTTACAGACCATAATCGCAACATTTGTTGAGCCCGAGGGAGAACACATATCTCGGGATAAGAAAAGTCGCGAAGAGTTGATAAAAGCTGAGGCTCTGCGCCTCGGCTTTTATGCTTGTGGTATCGCTCGAGCTGAAGCGGTAGAGGCTTCGGAATACGAGGCAATAGAGGATTGGGTCGCCAGTGGGCAACACGGCACGATGACCTACCTAGAGCGTAATCACGATTTACGTAGAGACCCACGCTTGCTCCTTTTGGGCACAGAGTCTATAATTATGGTAGCGATGAACTATTACCCCAGAGAGCTACAGCCCTCTGATGCCCCTCAGTTTGCCTATTACGCCTATGGTAGAGATTATCATAGAGTCGTTAAGAAGCGCCTAGACCAGTTACTTGCCTACATACAAACGCTATATACAGAGCCTGTACTAGGGCGTAGCTTTGCAGACTCAGCTCCTATTGTAGAGCGCTACTGGGCGGTGCAGGCAGGTCTGGGTTGGCGAGGTAAACACGGGCTGCTGATCATTCCAGGGGCAGGAAGCTACTTTGTTTTGGGGACTCTGCTTGTATCTGTAGCCTTGGCTCCGGATACTCCTCAGGCAAATCGTTGTGGCAATTGTTCCCGCTGCCTAGAGGCTTGCCCAACAGAAGCTCTAAGTGCTCCAGGATTGATGGACGCCCGTAAGTGTATTAGTTATCTAACTATTGAGTCTTCTGCTGAGATACCTGCTGAATTAGCCCCGAAGCTGGGAAAGCGTCTCTATGGTTGTGATGCTTGTCAGCAAGTATGTCCGTGGAATAGGTTTGCTCGGCCAACAACGGAACCAGACTTCGCTCCGCGCGAGTCGATACTAAGAGCTTCGTGGGAGGGCATAGCTCATATGACAGAGTCTGATTTCACCCAAGCCTTTTCAGGGTCGGCTGTCAAGCGTGCTGGCCTCGCAGGACTGCAT
>JAXFXP010000099.1:0-13433 GCA_034091595.1 Porphyromonas sp. | reverse complement strand
TATGAGCGCAACGAGCCGGCGTCTTTCCCTCTTAGCCGAGTAATAGCGGGCTGGACTGAGGGGGTAGCCTTGATGCAAGTAGGGGCTAAGTATGAGTTTTACATACCTCATACTCTAGGGTACGGAGAGCGAGGAGCAGGTAGTGCTATACCGCCATACGCAACTCTTATATTTGAGGTAGAGTTGCTCGATGTGCAACCAGCCACAGCTCCAGATGCTGATACGGCTAGCACTGCCCCAGAAGTAAAGAAGGAGGACAAGCAGAGTCTTCCTAGAGGTAAAAAGAAGAAATAATAACGTTCATATCAATAAACGAAACATGAAAAAGTTTTTCATCGGAGCTGCAGCCGTAGCTCTAACGATTGCAGGTGTATCTTGCCAGGGTGGCGGTGCTCCTAAGTCAAGTGCTGATAGCATTGCCTACGCACAGGGCATGATGGCCGGTAAGCAGTATGGCGAAATGGTATCAATGAGCGAAGAGCAGGGCATCAAGATGGATAAAGATGCTTTCCTCAAGGGCTTCGAAGAGGCTATCAAGGATACAACGTCATTTAGCTACTTTGCTGGTGGTATCACAGGCTCACAGCTCGCTAAGCAACTCGCTAAGGACTCTGTGGATGTGCGTCAGTTTGTGCAGGCATTCCGCCAGGCATTCAAGGGCGACTCTACCACTACCTATCTGATGACCGACAGCGTAGCCCAGGAATTGCTGATGGAAGCACAGCGTATTAGCCAGGAGCGAGCTGCTAAGCGTCAGGAACAGGAGCTAGAGAAACAGTTTGGTGCCAATAAAGAGAAGGGTGCTAAGTTCATCGAAACTTTCAAGAAGGAAGCTGGTGTTAAGACTACTGCTAGCGGTCTAGCCTATAAGTATCTAGCGCAGGGCACTGGCGCTACGCCCAAGGCTGGTGACAAGGTGAAGGTTAGCTATGTTGGCACTACAGTAGATGGTAAGGAGTTCGATAAGAATGAAAATATCGAGTTCCCAGTAGAAGGTGTTATCAAGGGTTGGACAGAAATGCTCCAGCTGATGAAGGTTGGCGATAAGGTCAAGGTGGTTATCCCACAGGAGCTCGCTTACGGTGCTATGGGCGCTGGTGGTGCGATCGAACCTTTTAGCACACTTGTTTTTGAGATGGAGCTCAAGGCTGTAGTAGCAGGCGATAAGGCTGCCGCTGATACGCACGCTCACTAAGTCCATCTAAGACTAGAGATAGCGAAGGGGCTGTACTCGGGATAATCCCCCAGTACAGCCCTTTTTGCATATCTAGATATCTTGTGCTATTGGGAAATCTTTGTATATTTGAAACGCTTTTGAAAAGGAGCCAATTAAAGAGATAATAACAAGCCAATTTACTCTATATGATAGGGAATAAAGCTAAACTCAATCCAGAGGCATTCACTGCTACAGTAGATGGCAAAGAAGTACGCCTTATTAGTCTCGTTAATAAACACGGGGCCGAAGCTCATTTTATCAATCAGGGCGCTAAGCTCGTATCTCTCGTAGTCCCAGGCCAAGAGGGCTTTGTAGATGTGGTCATCGGGCATGACTCTACGGCTGACTATTTAGCTAGTGAAGAAGCCTACTTCGGGGCTATCTGCGGACGCTATGCTAATCGTATCGCCAAGGGCAAGTTTACGCTCGATGGTGAGGAGTACAGCCTAGCTGTCAATAATGGCCCTAATGCTCTACACGGAGGGCTCAAAGGATACAACGCTGTTATCTGGGATATAGTAGAGCAGACGGATAGTAAGGTCGTACTGCGCTATCTCTCGCCAGACGGAGAAGAGGGGTATCCTGGCAACCTAGATATTACGGTGGCCTATACGCTGACCGATGACAACGAGCTTTGTATCGATTACAGTGCACGTACGGACAAGGCTACGGTGCTTAACCTGACCAATCACGCCTACTTTAATCTCTCGGGCGATGGTGATGCTAGTGTGCACGACCACACGCTAGAGATATTTGCTGAGCATTATCTGCCCACAGATGATACGGCTATCCCTTGTGGGATGCCTGAGCCCGTAGAGGGAACACCCTTTGACTTCCGTACGCCTCATCTGATAGGTGAGCGTATCGATACCGAGATAGACCAGCTCGTTTGGGCTCGTGGCTACGATCACACCTTCGTGCTGTCTAAGCCCCTCGGTAAGTTAGGTCTAGCAGCACGTTGTTCGTCGCCCAAGACCGGCATCACGATGGAGGTCTATACAGACCAGCCTGGCGTACAGCTGTATACTGGCAACTGGATGAGTGGGAATATGCGTGGCAAGCACGGCGCCAAATATCCTGCCCGCGCGGCCCTCTGTCTAGAGACACAGCACTATCCGGATAGCCCCAACCGCCCAGAGTATCCCTCTACACGCCTAGAGGTAGGCGAGGAGTTCCACTCTACTACGGTATTTGCTTTCCGCTAGGGCTCAAGCTTGTCTAATAACTAACAATTAATTATAATGACACAAACCAAACAAACGCAGAGCTACTTGGTGCCATTCATTATTATGGTGGTGCTGATGTCGCTCGTGGGGTTGATCACCAACCTAAACCAGCAGTTTCAGGGGCCTATGCAGGCTGCTTATCTATTGATGGGTGGTAGCATGACTAACGTCCTGACGACAGCTCTGACCTTTGCCTTCTTCCTCGCTTACCTCGTGATGGGCGCTCCTAGTGCAAGGTATATCGAGAACAACGGCTACAAGAAAACCCTTACGCTAGGGCTTGTTATTCTCATTTGTGCCTTCGGCTTCTATGAGCTATCAGCCTATGTATTCGAGACGCAGGACCTCCCCAACTTCCAGGGTGCTATCGACGAGGCTAAGGCTATCCTAGCACAGAAAGAAGCAGGCATACCTGCTATGCAGGAACTAGCTGCTCAGACGGGTAACTTCTCTGTAACGCTACTCGAGAAGACCGGAGAGTTTAAGAGCCTTCTCTATACTAAGGGGACGGTAATACCCACGGCGTATTGGATCTTCCTATTCGCAGCTTTTGTGGCAGGCTCGGCACTAACGTTCCTCCAGGCCGTTATCAACCCATATATTGCTGCTTGTAGTGTAAACGGCACAACGCCTGTTACCCGTAGCTCTATTGCTGGCTCTGGGAACTCATCAATGACAACGATTGGCCCTCTGCTCGTAGCTTTCCTAATCTTCGGTGGTAAGAGTGGTCTGGATATTAGCCTAACGTCTCTCTATATTCCTTTCCTAATTCTCATTGTACTCGTAGCAGGTATCATTGTAGCACTCGGTAAGTTAGAGCTCCCTACGATCGCCTCTACAGAGAAGAAGGAGGGCGAAGTGCTCGAGAAGAGTGTCTGGAGCTTCTCTCATCTTACGCTAGGCGTGATCGCTATCTTTATGTATGTGGGCGTTGAGGTAGCAGTGGGTGCCAATATCAACCTGTATGCTCAAGACCTCGGTATTGCATCTGGTACGGCCGCTACTATGGCCTCGCTCTACTGGGGCGGTATGCTAGTGGGACGTCTATTTGGTAGCTTCCTCAGCAAGGTGAGCGCTAATACCCAGCTTGCCGTAGCCTCTATCGGTGCAGGTGTTCTGGTACTAGCAGGTATGCTGCTCGATAACCCCTGGATCTTCGTGGGTGCAGGTCTCTTCCACTCAATCATGTGGGGGGCAATCTTTGCTCTCGCTATCGAGAAGCTAGGCAAGTACACCTCTGCAGGCTCAGGAGCCCTTATGATGGGGGTAGTCGGTGGTGCTGTACTACCTCTGATACAGGGTGCACTAGCAGACTCTCTCGGTGCTTGGCAGTGGACATGGCTCATCGTAATACTCGGTGAAGTTTATCTCCTCTACTATGCACTTGTAGGTTACAAGGTGAAGCAACTGCCTTAGTTATCCCGTGCGCAATTACATCTGAAATGATAAGCGGACAGGGGCGAGCTAACATCTAGCCTCGCCCCTGCCTCTTTATAACTAACATCCAACTAATACCAATATGAATACAGAAAACATTCGCAAGAAATTCGTCGAGCTATACGGCGAGGCTGGCGCTCTCTTTACATCGCCAGGACGCATCAACCTGATCGGTGAACACACCGACTACAATGGCGCCTTCGTGTTCCCTGGTGCTGTAGACAAAGCTATGGTCGCTGAGATACGCCTGAACGGCACAGATAAGATACGTGCTTTTGCTCTAGACCTTGGAGAGTCGGCAGAATTTGGTCTCAATGAGGAAGATGCTCCAGCTGAGAGCTGGGCTCGCTATGTCTTCGGCGTCGCTCGTGAGATCCAGAAGCGTGGCCACAAGATAGGTGGTTTCGATACCGTATTTGCTGGAGATGTGCCACTTGGTGCAGGTATGAGCTCTAGTGCCGCTCTAGAGAGCACCTTTGCATTCGCTCTCAACGAGCTTTTCTCTCTTGGTATTGATAAGTTTGAGCTAGCCAAGATAGGCCAAGCTACTGAGCATAACTATGTAGGAGTCAAGTGTGGTATTATGGACCAGTTTGCCTCAGTATTTGGTAAGGAAGGCCACCTTATTCGCTTAGATTGCAAGAGCCTAGAGTACGAATATTTCCCATTCAAGCCTGTCGGATATCGCCTTCTACTCGTGGATTCGGTGGTGAAGCACGAGCTAGCCTCTTCTGCTTACAACAAGCGCCGTGAGAGCTGCGAAACAGCCGTAGCTGCAATTGCTAAGCGCCATCCCGAGGTAAAGTTCCTACGTGATGCTCCTATGGCTTGGCTAGACGAGGTAAAGAGCGAGATAACTGCTGAGGACTATATGCGTGCCGAGTACGTCATTGGCGAGGTACAGCGTGTGCTAGATGTATGTGAGGCCCTAGAGCGTGGCGACTACGAGACTGTTGGCGACCGTATGTATCAGACCCACTATGGTATGAGTAAGCTCTACGAAGTTAGCTGCGAAGAGCTCGACTTCCTCAACGACCTTGCTAAGGAGCTAGGTGTAACAGGGAGTCGTGTGATGGGCGGTGGCTTTGGTGGTTGCACTATCAACCTTGTGAAGGATGATCTCTATGACAACTTCAAGGCAGAGGTACAGAAGCGCTATGTTGAGAAGTACGGTCGTGAGCCTAAGTTCTACGACGTAGTGATCTCTGACGGTGCACGTCGTTTAGCCTAAACATCAATATACAAGTAGTACTATCCCCGCTTTCGTAGCATTAAGCTTGAGGCGGGGATAGTAATATGAGCTCAAATAAACTAACATTACAATTATGATAGCGAAGATACGCTTAGGGCTAGCTGCCCTATCAATGCTACTACTTGCCTCTAGTCTGAATGCCCAGACAGTGGTACAGGATGCTAAAGCTGTGGCTAAGAAGTCCGAAACAAAGATTGTCAAAACCAGTGCGGTGGACCGCTTGCGCCTTACAGGACTGTGGCAACGTGTTATGTACCTACCCCAGAAGAGCGTAGATCCTAAGACGATGGAGGAGAAGGCCGAGCTTAAACCAGTGCCTTGGTATCAGTTTAAGCTACTGAATGCTGATGGCTCTTTCCTCCTCCTGATGCAGCGTAATAGCTATAAGCTCTCGGGTACTGCCCAGGGGCTCTGGGAGGTAGACATTAAGGAGGGAAAGATCCGTGAGAAAATACTTGTCCATCTGCTAGCCCCTCAGATTAAGGGTACCTCGGTAGACCTAGACCTAAAGCTCGAGGATGATGACAATACGATGATTGTAACCTTCGAGATAGACGGGCAGAAGCAAAAGGAAACATGGGTGCGTGTACGCCTAGACGAAAGCATTGCCTCAGATCCTAACATTAGTCGTACGGTTCCTAAGGAGAGACAACTCTAGAGTGTCGCAAGCTTAGGGCTCCTCTAGAGTCTATATCATCCTAACATATAGAGCAAAGGTATTGGACTAATACATACCCCGACCTATAGAGTCTAGTATAAGCCTATATCCCGGAGCAACATTTCACCTTGTCGGTATGGAGGGAAGAGGCCAAATACGAGGGCTACAACTTTATGGTTGTAGCCCTCGTATTTTATAGGTCAATCCTAAGGGGAGGGGAGGCTTGTCGGGTGTTTGCCAAGGTCTGCACTAGTTGCTCAACGCAAGGTTATAAACTGCTGCACCACTGTACACCTATGTGTGTACGGTTGCAGGCTCAGAAATAAAACATTCAGATATCCTAGGATTACGATATAAGTATCCTTATAATTCTTATCTTTGTTGATACCAAAGCCAGCTTGATGCTGGATATGGACTAATCAAACTTAATCACCAAATAGTGTTATCATGAAAGATACTGCAATCTTTAACCTCATCGAGGAAGAACACCAAAGACAACTCAAAGGTATCGAACTCATTGCCTCGGAGAACTTTGTTAGCGATGATGTAATGCAAGCTATGGGTAGCTGCATGACCAACAAATACGCAGAGGGCTATCCTGGTCGTCGTTACTACGGCGGATGTGAAGTTGTAGACAAGAGCGAACAGATAGCTATCGATCGCCTGTGCCAACTCTTCGGAGCAGAATGGGCAAATGTGCAACCTCACTCTGGAGCTCAGGCTAATATGGCAGTACTGTTGGCTTGTCTAGAGCCTGGCGATACATTCATGGGGCTCAATCTGGCCCATGGCGGACACCTATCGCATGGTTCACTGGTTAATAGCTCGGGTATTCTCTACAAGCCAGTAGAGTATAATGTGAAAGAAGAGGATGGACGCGTAGACTACGACCAGATGGAAGCGCGTGCTCTAGAACACAAGCCCAAGCTTATCATTGGTGGCGGTAGTGCCTATACTAGAGAGTGGGACTACAAGCGCATGCGAGAGATTGCAGATAAGGTTGAGGCTATCTTTATGGTTGATATGGCGCACCCAGCAGGGCTAATAGCTGCAGGGATTCTAGAGAATCCTGTGAAGTATGCACATATCGTAACGAGCACAACGCACAAGACGCTACGTGGACCTCGTGGTGGTATTATTATGATGGGTAAGGACTTCCCTAACCCCTGGGGGAAAACAACTCCTAAGGGAGAGGTGAAGATGATGTCAGCATTGCTAGACTCAGCAGTATTCCCAGGTGTACAGGGCGGCCCGCTAGAGCATGTTATCGCTGCTAAGGCTGTCGCCTTTGGCGAAGCTCTACAGCCTAGTTTCCGTGAGTATGGCCAGCAGGTCCAGAAGAATGCTAAGGCTATGGGGGAGGCGCTCCTAAAACGTGGCTATAAGATTATCTCCGGAGGCACAGACAACCACTGCCTACTCATAGATCTACGTGGTAAGTTCCCTGAGCTTACAGGTAAGGTCGCAGAGAAAGCACTCGTAGCAGCAGACATCACGGTAAACAAAAACATGGTTCCTTTCGATAGTCGCTCAGCCTTCCAGACTAGTGGTATCCGTGTAGGTACGCCTGCCATTACTACACGTGGGGTAAAGGAAGATAAGATGGATTACGTAGTAGAGCTTATCGACCGTGTACTATCAGCTCCTGAGGATGAAGCCGTAATAGCAGCCGTTCGTAAGGAGGTTAATGAAATGATGACTCAGTATCCTATATTCGCTTGGTAATAAAGTATGAAGATATTCGGTAAGTATCTTCTTACCGCAGCCCTGCTAGTGTCGCCGACAGTAGCAGGAGCTGTTGTGTACGGAGATATAGTAAAGCCTTACAATCAAGGCATTAATATTATCCCTAAGCCCAAAAGCCTAGTGGTACAGCAGGGCTTCGGAGCTTTTGTAATAGATGACAAGCCTACGATCTATAGCGTTGGGGGGGATGCTCGCATTGTAGCAGACTTTTTCGTAAATAAGGTAAATAAGTCCTTTGGGCTAGCTTTGGGCTCTCCTCTCTCAGTCGAGAGTTTGCCATCCTTTACGGAGTCTCGTACTAATAAGCACGTCCTCTTCCAGGTAGATAAGACGCTCAAGCTTGGGGATGAAGGTTATACTCTGCGCGTAAATGCCAATAGCATTGTCGTGAAGGGTAAGACTGAGCGGGGGCTTTTCTGGGGTATGCAGTCTCTACTGCAGTTGCTACCTGCCGAGGTGGAGAGCCAGCGAGCAGTGGCGCCAGGCCTATTCGGCTCGGTGGCTATCCCTGCGCTCTATATAGAGGACGAGCCAGCCTTCCCTTACAGAGGTATGCACCTAGACCCCTCTCGCCACTTCGCTACGGCAGAGGAGGTAAAGCGCCATATCGATATCCTCTCGATGTTTAAGATAAACAAGCTACACTGGCACCTTACGGATGACCAGGGCTGGCGTATCGAGATAAAAAAGTATCCACGCCTAACGGAGCTGGGTAGCAAGCGTACGCCTTCGAAAGGGGCTGTTACCGATGGCTTTTATACACAGGAAGAGGTAAAAGATATTGTAGCCTATGCCAAGGCACGCCATGTAGAGATTATCCCCGAGATAGAGATGCCAGGCCATGCTATGGGTGCTATTGTCGCTTATCCCGAGCTAGCCTGCAATCCTACTACACAGAAGGGTAGCCCATACAAGATGCGTGATATCTGGGGGGTAGAGGTAGATGTCTTCTGTGCCGGTAATGATCGCGTCTACGAGTTTCTACAGGACGTTATAGACGAGGTAGCGCCTCTTTTCCCTAGCCAATACTTCCATATCGGTGGTGATGAGTGCCCCAAGACACGCTGGGAGAAGTGCCCCAAGTGTCAAGCGCGCATCAAAAGCGAGGGCCTCAAGGACGAACACGAGCTACAGAGCTATGTAATACGTCGGGCTGTAACGATGCTAGCTAAGCACAACAAGAAACTCATCGGTTGGGACGAAATACTAGAGGGAGGCCTAGCGCCCTCGGCCACTGTTATGAGCTGGCGAGGCGAAGAGGGTGGTATCAAGAGTGCCAATATGGGGCATGATGTCATTATGACTCCAGGTAGTGGAGGCTTGTATATCGACTTCTATCAGGGCGACCCCAAGATAGAGCCCGTAGGTATCTGCTGCTACAGCCCACTGTCTAAGGTGTATGACTATTATCCTATCCCAGAGAGCATCGCCGCAGATAAGCGCCATCACATCCTAGGGGCTCAGGTGAACGTGTGGAGCGAATACCTCTATACCGATAGTCTGCGTCAGTATCGGGCCTATCCACGTACTATAGCCCTTGCAGAGGCAGTCTGGACCCCAAGGACGAGCAAGGACTTCGCTGACTTTTCGCGTCGTTTGGATAATGCCTCTGTTCGTCTAGACCAGTATGGTATCAACTACCATATTCCACAGCCGGAGCAGCCTCATGGCTCACTCAACTATGTCGCCTTTACTGATACAACGAGCCTAGTCCTCAAGACTTCTCGTCCTATCAAGGTGGTATATACATTGGATGGCTCTACACCTACGATTAATAGTCCTGAGTACAAAGAGCCTATCAAGATAAGCCGCAATTGCGTGGTCAAGACAGCCTCTGTACTACCCTCGGGTAAGACTAGCCCTGTGCGCCACATTGTCTTTGAGAAGCAAAAACATGCCAAGGCTAAGCAACTCAGGGGAGCAAAGGAAGGTCTTCGCATAAAAGTATCTGTCGGGGACTACGAAACAGCCAAAGATTTTGCCAAGGCTAGCAACTGGCAGTCGGGTGTCGTAGAGAAAATATCTCGTGTAATACCAGATAAGCTCGTTAACAATTTTGATGAGCTACAGCGCAAAGCTGTAGTGGCGGAGGGGTATATCAAGGTTCCTGAGGATGGAGTCTATGTATTCTCGACCAATTACGACGAATTCTGGCTCGGTGGCAAGAAATTGATTGATAATGCTGGAGAGGTTAAGAAGTTCAGCCGTAAGGATAAGAGCGTGGCTCTGAAGGCGGGTTATCACCCGATCAAGATTGTGTTTGTTGGTGCTACACACGGTGGTTTCCCTAGCTATTGGGCCGAAAATCAGGTGGAGATGCGCAACATAAAGTCGGCTAAATGGGAGAATGCGGTAGGCTACTACGTAGACTAGAGCGATGTAACCCTTGTCCGATTGCTATCCCTAGAGGATAGTATATAAGCAAGCAGGGTGAGAAGTAATGAGCTTCTCACCCTGCTTGCTTATAGTCGTTGCGGACTACTTTTCCCAAGTCTGGACTTATAGGAGTGTAACAGAGTAGTGCGTGGTACAAGTGTATGTTATTCATAGAGCCGCCTGCAGAGATTCCTTGGTATTGGTCAGGCCTTAAATAAGAGCGCTCCTCCCAACCCTACAGATGTATATGGGTGGGGAGGAGCTTTAGGAGCCCTATTGTATGCCCGAGTTTAGTCTAGGGCATCGTAAACGGCTTGATGCAGACGTGGGCGGTATTTGTCTCGGGCGAGGAGATTGTTGTCTCTACCCGTATAGGTGCGATTGGAGAGGAAGATGAAGACAATGTTGTCTTTCGGGTCTATCCAGACAGCTGTCCCTGTGAAGCCATAGTGCCCTACAGCTTGAGGACTTGCACTCTCTGCTGCTTGGTTGCTAGATTTGCCCCATTGAGGTCTGATGAAGCCGAGAGTGCGCACTCCGCCAACACCTCTAGCAGATAAGAAGTCTTTGACAATGCTTTCTGGGATGTACTGTTTGCCTTCCCATTTGCCTCTATCTAGTATTAGCTGAGCCATCTTGCCGAGCTCACGGGCAGTGCCGAAGACACCGGAATTGCCAGCTATACCTCCGAGGCAGGCAGCTGATTCATCATCGACAGTGCCATGTATTTTCTCTCCGCGTAGCTCTTCGTAGCGTTGTGTGGGTGCTATAGAGGATAGTGCTATTCCTTGCTGAAGAGGGGTGTAGTAGAGCTTAACACCCATAGGTTGCCATAGGCGTTCGTATAGAAAGTTGTCTAGAGATTTCTGACTGACGCGCTCGGCGATAAGCCCAAGTAATATGAAGTTGAGGTCGCTATAGACATACTGTCCGGCTCTGCGTGGAGACAAAGCACCAATCATGCGGAGCATCTCTTGGCGGTAGTCATATCGTACATAATCTTGGCGGTCGAAGGTCAGCGAGTAGGACTTATCCCTGTTGTTGCTGACATAGGGCTTACCTGCATCATCGAGAGCTTCCCCTAGTAATCTTTTGGCGAAGGGGAGACCTGGCAACAGACCACTCTGGTGTAGTAATAGATTACGCAGGGTAATGCCACCAGCGTAAGTGCCACGTAACTCAGGCAGGTACTGAGCCACGCGATCATCCAATTTGATACGTTTATCAGCTACGAGCATCATGATCGCGGGCGTCGTTGCCAAGGCCTTGCTAACGGAGGCTATGTCGTAGATCGTGCTGCTGCTAACAGGTTTAGTCGGAGCTCCCTCGACAGAGCCATAAGCCTTATGCAGGACCTCTCTGCCATGCTGTAGCACTAGAACCTGACAGCCAGGGAAAGCACGCTGGCGCAGCCCCTCTGATATGATAGCATCAATGTTTTTAGCTAGGCGTTCGGTATTGAGCTGGCGTAAGCCCCAGTTGTTGTAGCTTGGGGGAGGAGTGGTGGGCTGTGTTTGTGGTGTCATATGGGCTGTAGGGTCATCGCCCATATCTTTCTGGGCAGGGTCATTACCCATACTATCCCCGAGTGTTTGGCTTGTACTGCCCTCACCAGAGAGTATAGCGAGTACCGACTCCTGAGCCTCTGTAGCCGCTTCCATAGCTAGGATAACAGAGGAAAGCTTTGTCATCCAGCTAGCTTTGCTCTGCTTAAAAGGTGTAGTATAGTATACAAGCGCCGTGGGCTTCTGGGCAGCCATACGGAGTAGCTTGTCGCTGGGTATGCTGGTAGAGAAGCTGTTTACAAGTATATAGTCGTAGCTGCTAAGCTTGCCCTCGATGGCATCCCAGCTGATGTAATCAATAGTCCCACCCGATACTGTATTGCGGGGGCGAGAGAGAGTTGATATAGGGTTGTTGCCATACTGCACGACAGCAATACGCTTATATTCGCCTTTGGCGAGCCTTGTGGTCGTTGCTATATCCTTGTGCAGATAGTACAGACTCTTGCCCCATACTTGGGCCAAGGTTTGTCTAGCCTCTTTGGTCCAGATAGCCTCTTTGATACGCTCTGGTGTAGTGCTCAGATTAGGTTGGCTGATGATAAGGCGGTACTTATAGTAGAGTACTTTCATCACCTTCTGCTTGATGTCTTCGGCGTTGAGCTCTTTGCTATTGTAGGCATTCACAAGAGCTAATAGCTGTGCCTCAGCATTGGCCGGGCCTAGGAGAATGTCGTTCCCTGCTTTGAGGGCTGCCACCCCTACATCTCCTCGGCTACCAGCATGTACCCCTCTCATCTCTAATCCGTCGGTGAAGACGAGCCCCCCGAAACGCATCTCTTTTTTGAGAAGATCGGTAACAACCTTGCTGCTCAGTGAAGAGGGAACCCCTGATGCATCGAGTGCAGGTACTCGTAGATGTCCGGTCATAACGCCACCGAGCCCTCGGACGAAGTACTCGCGGAAAGGGGCTAGCTCTACAGCATCTAGGCGCTTGCGCGAGGCCGTTACTAGGGGTAGTGTTTTGTGGGAGTCTTCGCTGGTATCTCCATGTCCGGGGAAGTGTTTGGCTACAGACAAGACTCCGCCATCTTCTAGTCCTAGACCATATGCATTCGACATCTTGGCGACGATCTTGGGATCATTGCCGAAGCTGCGCGAGCCAATTACAGGATTACGAGGGTTGATATTGACGTCTACAGTAGGAGCGAAGTTGATATGTATGCCCACAAGGCGGCATTGACGTGCAATCTCACGGCCATAGCTGTAGGCTATTTGATCCTCTTCGTTTAGCCCTAAGCCCAAGTTGCGGGGATATCTGGGGGCATCTTTGAGGCGCATATACAGGCCCCATTCGCCATCTAGAGCTATGAGCATAGGTGTTTTGCTGACCTGTTGTAGCTGCTTATTCATCCGCACTTGTTCGGCTAGTAGTCCCTTTTGGTAGAGGATACCGCCCCATTTGCTCTGGCGTACACGACGCTCCTCATTGGCTATACGTGAGGCATCGCTTGAGGGGTATATGATAGGCATAATGAGCTGCGCTAGGCGCTCCTCTTGGCTGAGGCTCTGATAGACGCTATCAGCCCAATGCTGCATTCTTTTCTGGTCTATTTGTCCAAATAATGCTTTGGGCAGGTTCTGTCCAGAGGCTGGTAAACTAGATAGGCCTAGGGTAGCTAGTACGAGGCCTAAGCTTAGGCTCTGTACTAATGTTCTTGAGTTTTGTTTCACTATTGTCTGTTCTTAGGTTCTTGGGCTGTGGGGCAGCACCTGCTCGGCTAGTCGCACGCCCTGCTTGATACGGTCTGGCATTCCGATACCTCCGAGCATATTTCCTCCTATGATTAAACCCGGATAGTCACGCTCAAGTTCTCGTATGAGCTCTAGGCGTCTATCAGTACTGGCTTCGTATTGGGGGATAGCTCTTGGGTGGCGAAAAAGCTCTATGAGGTCTGGCTTTTGTCTGATGTCTAGATATTTTTCTAGCCGAGAGAATACTAGCGACTTGATACTTTCG
>JAXFXP010000098.1:0-9487 GCA_034091595.1 Porphyromonas sp. | reverse complement strand
TTTTGCTGATAAAGTAGGGGAGGGTAAGAAGCGAGCCACCAAAAAACGCAAAGAAGAGCAAGCCGAGGAGGAGCCCGGAACCAATATATACTGCTATAATGAAGCGCAAAAGCAGGAGGCCCTGAAGAAACTCGGTAAGCGTGCATTAGTGACGCGCTTCAAAGGTCTTGGGGAGATTTCTCCCGAGAAGTTTAATGATTGTATTTGTGATGATAATATCAAACTGGATCATATTAGGATAAAGAAAGAAGACAATCTACAGCATCTCCTAACGTTCTATATGGGTAAGAATACCCCCGACCGCCAGAGCTTCATTATCGATAACCTTGTAGTGGACGGAGATTAGCTTAGGAAACGGAGTATCAATAGTATTTCGTATCTTTGTACATATTTGTAATTAGTTATAGAAAACCTAAATATCACAAACGATAAAGTTATTATGAAGAAAATCGTTATGGCCACTGCGGCACTAGCACTAGTGTTTGGTCTAGGCTCGTGTAAGAGTAAGAAGAGTGCCTACCGCAAGGCATACGAGGAGGCAAAGCAACGCGAGATTGCCACTCAGGATGTAAGCCGTGCCGTTGTTTACGAAGAGCCCGTAGCTACACAGGCCGCACCTCAGACTACAGTATCGGTACGCAAGGAGCGTGTGTCTGTGCTAGAGGGCGAGAATAGCAGCAACCTCAAGCGCTACAGCGTTGTGATTGGTAGCTTCCAGAACCCAACTAATGCACGAGCCCTGCGTGAGAAGATGACTGAGAAGGGTTACAGCGCAGTGCTGGCTAAGAATGAAATGGGTATGCTGCGTGTGATCGTATCTAGCTTCGATACCCGTGAGGAAGCAGCTGCTAGCCGCGATGCTATCAAGAGCCGCTTTGCTCCTGAGTACAAGGACGCTTGGATCCTAGCTAACGAATAAGAGCAATGGATATCCGCGAGGAGTATTCGCTGCGTACCCACAACACCCTAGGGGTGAATGCCACTGCGGCATACTACATCAGCTATCGCAGCGTCGAGGAGCTAGGACGGCTTGTACGTGATGAATACTTCCAAGAGAGTCGGTATTTGCACATTGGTGAGGGGAGTAATCTACTCTTCCTCACCAATTTTCGTGGCATCATATTGCGCTCGGAGATCAAGGATATAGAGCTACAGCACGAGGACGACGTTAGCGTCCGTCTGCGTGTAGGGGCTGGCTGTATCTGGGATGACTTCGTGGCCTATGCGGTAGAGCATGGCTACTATGGAGTGGAGAATCTGTCGCTAATACCAGGGCAAGTCGGTGCTGCTGCGATACAGAATATAGGAGCCTATGGGGCCGAGGCGCAGCAGGTGGTATACGCTGTAGAGGCTGTACACAGGCGTAGCGGTGAACAGCGCACTTTTGGTCGTGCTGAGTGCCAGTATGCCTATCGCCATAGTATCTTCAAGGAGCCCGAGTACGCTGAGTGGATTGTTACTTACGTCCAGATAGAGCTGAGCAAAGAGGCTAAGCTCAATCTAGGCTATGCCGATCTAGAGCGCTACTTCGCTAATAATGCCCTAGAGCCAACACTAGCAAGGCTTAGAGACGCT
Source organism: Porphyromonas sp. (assembly GCA_034091595.1). GTDB lineage: Bacteria > Bacteroidota > Bacteroidia > Bacteroidales > Porphyromonadaceae > Porphyromonas. Next base: position 7,912 of record JAXFXP010000098.1, on the reverse strand, counting down.
GTTATCGAGATCCGCAACAGCAAATTGCCAGACTATAAGGTGCTGGGGAATGCAGGTAGCTTCTTTATGAACCCTGTAGTATCGGCAGAGTGTGCCGAGGCATTGCGTGGGGAGTATCCCTCTATGCCTTATTACCCACAGGCCGATGGCCGTGTCAAGCTAGCTGCAGGCTGGCTGATAGAGCAGTGCGGCCTCAAGGGCTATAGAGATGGTGATGCTGGGGTCTACGAACGCCAAGCGCTTATCCTAGTCAACCACGGAGAGGCTACGGGCTCTGATATCGCTCGAGTAGCCGAGCATGTACGGCTAGAGGTGCAGGCTAAGTTTCAGATCGAGCTACACCCAGAGGTCCGCTATATTAGCTAGTCTTACCGAGGCTGTAGACGCTTAGAGGAGGCATAGGTCGTGTCGATGAAATTGATATTACTAGGGACGGGGACAAGTACTGGCGTCCCCGAGGCTGGTTGTTCGTGCTACATATGCCAGAGCAGCGATACGAGAGACAAACGTCAGCGTAGCTCTGCTCTACTCGTTAGCAGTCGGGGGACGCGCATTCTGATTGACTGCGGACCTGACTTTTGGCAGCAATCCAATTATATAGGCTTAGATAGAATAGACGCTATCGTCCTAACGCACGAGCATTGCGACCATACCTACGGTATCGACGACTTGCGTACCATTCGGGGCAGCAGAATTACGCTCTACGGACAAGAACGAGTGCTAGAGGCACAGCGTCGGCGACTGAGTTATATCTTCGGTCCGAAGCCTTATCCCGGTACGGCAGAGCTTAGTCTACAAGCCGTAGAGCCAGATAGGACTTTCTGTGTCGAAGACGTAGAGGTACAACCGATCCTCCTACTACATGGAGCTTTGCCGATCTACGGCTATCGCTTCCACGAGCTGGGGACAGAGTCTACAGCGGACCTATGCTATATCACGGATATGAAGTCTATAGCGCCCGAGGAATGGGCCAAGGTAGACGGCTGTTGCGGACTCGTTATCAATGCTCTGCGCTATCTGAGGGAGCATCCCTCGCATCAGAATGTGCTGGACGTAATCGATGCTCTCGGACGGCTGAGGCAGCGCCCCGAGTGTACTGTGCTGACCCATCTATCACATCACGCTCCTAGCTATGAGCGACTCAGCGCCATGCTACCGGTAGGTCTCTCGGTTGGCTATGACTATATGTGTATTGATAATCGAGAGGGGCGTGTGCAGCTCTACCCCTTCGAGCATGGTGCATCCCTCTACCACCTAGAGTCTATAGTGTCTGAGGACTGGTCTGCGATGGAGTCTATGCAGGAGGAGCAGCGCCAGCATTACGCAGACACTCTCCTGTCAGATAGCTCTAGCACCTATAGTAGACTACTGATGAACTCCCTACCTAACGGCGCTCAGATTGGTATCCACTTAAGTTTGAGTCCGGTGCTCTATCCTCACACAGTAGCCCAGCTACAGGAAATGCTAACCAAGGCAGTGCATAGACTGCTGGCCTTCTATAGTGTACCATCCGAAGATTACGAACGCTACTACTGTGTAGTACCACTAGAGGGTACAGGTTTGCCGTGGTATGAGTTTAAACTCGGCGTGTATGTCAATGATACGACCGAGGCTCTGCTAGGGAGCTATGCCTTGGAGGATGCCCACAGCCTAGGCCAGCTATTAGGCAAAGAAGTAGACATTATCACAACCGAAAGCCAATTGACGGCTTACATCAGCAGGAGTCTCCGAGACCTAATGGCTCGGTGCTATGGCTCATCATTGCTGAACTAGTAAATACGAAATAAAAGAATGAACGAATTGAATTTAACTACACCATCGCTGTTGTTTTCGGCGATCTCACTTATATTACTAGCGTACACCAATCGCTTCCTATCCTATGCCAGCGTAGTACGCACGCTTAACGAGCGCTATCAGGAGAATCCCGACAAAGACCCTACTACGCTAGGGCAGATACGCAACTTTGTGCTACGTCTACGTCTTATTCGTGCGATGCAATCTTTCGGGGCCGCCAGCCTTTTGTTTAGTCTAATATCGATGTTTTTCTTCACGATCAGACAGCACCTCGTCGGGGAGATTATATTCGGATTAGGTATGGTATCACTGGCCGTTTCGCTAGTGCTTTGTATCTGGGAGATCCAGATATCCACCGAGGCTATAGGTATGCATCTGCAGAATATTCGTCGCCGTCAGCGTGAGCAAGATCCTTATGTAGGGAGTTCCCTGCGTCGTAACGCCAATCGTCGTGAGGGAGAGTCGCTCGGTGAGCAAAACACACGACGTAATCAGGAGAAGCAGCGCAAGGAGAAGCAAGAGCGTGAAGAGCAGAAGGCTCGTGAGCGCATAGAGCGGGGCACGCCACAGCCAGAGCGCAATGCTCAGCAGCGTGAGGCTACAGAGCGCCCTGCCAGCAAGCCTCGTGCGGAGAAACAGCCCCGTAAGGAACAGAGCGAAAACCGCCCCGTAGAAGCGACCCAGAGTGAGCGTACGAATGAGCGTCCTGCACGTCAGCCACGCCCAGAGCGTAATGAAGGACAGCGTCCGGAGCGCCCTGCACAGCAGGCTCGTAGCAAACAGCCTAGTGAAGCAGCAACCGAGGAGGTAGCTACTCCAGGAGAGCAGAACCTACCCGCTGTACCGACAAAGCCGATGGCGAAGGCTGAAGCCAAGCCACAACAAGAGGCCAAGGTGCGTCAAACAGAGCCACAGCCTGCACGTGAGGACCAAGCAGAGCGCGCTCAGCCACGTCGTTTTACGCATAACAAGGTGGCAGATGCCACAGCAAACGAAGCTTCGGAGCAGCCTACTCAGGCCAAGGCTCAGCCTGCACCACAAGCTCCAAAGCAAGAGCCTCGTCAGCCTCAGCAGCGTCCTCAGGAGCAGGTGTCTAAGCCAGAGTCGCGACCCGAAGTTAAGCCAGAGCCTAGAGCAGCGGTAGAGCCACGTCAGCCTCAGCAGCGACCTCAGGAGCAGGTGTCTAAGCCAGAGTCGCGACCCGAAGTTAAGCCAGAGCCTACTAGAGCAGGGGTAGATCCACGCCAGCCTCAGCAGCGCCCTCAGGAGCAGGCGTCTAAGCCAGAGTTGCGACTCGAAGTTAAGCCAGAGCCTAGAGCAGCGGTAGAGCCACGTCAGCCTCAGCAGCGCCCTCAAGAGTCTGTCTCCCAAGAGCCCAAGCCTGAGGTGAAAACTGAGTCCAAGCAGGCCGTAGAGCCACAGCCTATACGTGGAGCTTCTCAGCCTACACCAGTCCCTGTATCCGTAGCAGGGGCAGCACCAGTAGCATCTGCACAGCCTGCACCTAACAGCGAGCCTAGAGCAGAACGTAAAATCTTCGCTAACCGCAAAGCAAAGCAGGAGGCTAGCGTCGAGTCTACCCCTCAGGAGGAGCGCAAAAGTCGTTACCAACAGCGGCAGCTAGAGCGTCTCGGCGAAAACAAGTAATACAACTATAGCAGTAATAATATGGAAAAGGTAGATGTACTCCTCGGCCTACAATGGGGGGACGAAGGTAAGGGCAAGATAGTAGACGTCCTTACGCCTAAGTATGACACAATAGCCCGCTTTCAGGGCGGTCCTAATGCGGGACACACGCTCGAATTCAACGGTGAGAAGTATGTATTGCGTTCTATCCCCTCGGGCATCTTCCAGGGGAACAAGCTAAACATCATTGGTAACGGTGTCGTGTTGGATCCCATCCTCTTTATAGACGAGGCTGCGCAGCTTGCTAAGAGTGGCCATCCTCTTACCGAGCGCTTGGTTATCTCTCGTAAGGCGCACCTGATTATGCCCACCCACCGACTACTAGATGCTGCCAACGAAGCAGCTAAGGGCGATGCTAAGGTAGGCACGACAGGTAAGGGTATCGGCCCTACCTATACTGACAAGGTGGGGCGCTATGGCCTGAGAGTTGGGGATATCGAATCAGACTTCCTAGCTAAATATAAGAGAGCCAAGGAGCGTCATCTGCAGATTCTAGCAGGGATGGGTTACCCCGTATCAGGTCTAGAGGAGCTAGAGGCTCAGTGGTTGCAGGCCATAGAGGCGCTACGTGCTTTTACTTTTGTCGATAGCGAGCAGCTTATCAACCGCCAGCTTTGTGAGGGCAAGCGCATCTTGGCTGAGGGTGCTCAGGGTTCGCTGTTGGATATTGACTTTGGTTCGTACCCTTTTGTAACGAGTAGCAATACGGTTAGCGCAGGGTGCTGCACTGGCCTTGGTGTCGCTCCCCGTTCGATTGGTGAGGTTTATGGTATCTTCAAAGCTTACTGTACACGTGTTGGCTCAGGACCATTCCCTACTGAGCTCTTTGATGAGACGGGCGAAGCGCTCTGTCGTCTAGGCCATGAGTTTGGGTCTGTAACGGGGCGTAAGCGTCGCTGTGGCTGGCTAGACCTCGTAGCGCTCCGCTATACTGTGATGCTCAATGGCGTGACGAAGCTTATCATGATGAAGAGTGATGTCATGGATACTTTCGAGGAGATTAAGGTGTGTGTAGGTTACGAGCACGATGGGCAGGTAAGTACAGACTTCCCCTTCGAACTTAATGATAGCTACAAGCCCGTATACAAGAGTTTCCGAGGTTGGCAGGTCAATACTAGTGCGCTACGTAGCGAACCTGAGATGCCAGAGGCGCTACGCGAGTACATTGCTTTTATTGAGCGAGAGCTAGGGGTAGAGATAGCCTATATCTCTGTGGGGCCCGATCGGGAGCAAACCATTATGCGTACTGCCCTCTAGGGTTTAAGAAAAGTCAATTAAAAGGGCGAGCAGTGCTAGGTGTAGTATCTAGTGCTGCTCGCCCTTTTATATCTATCCTTAGATAAGGATTGTTCTTGCTGTCTTACGGTGCGGACGTGAGGGCACATCTGCTATAAGGCTTTGTGGAATAGCTTCATTCGGGGTGTTGGTGCTACCTCGGGTAAGCTCCGAGGAAAGTATACTCCCGGGGCTACGCTATGCTCGTGTTTGAGAGGCGAGAGGTTGCAGAGTCTTTGATGAATCGCTGGGGCTCAGCGGGGTGGAGCTTGCACTCTGGGACGTAGGCCAATGCTTGCGTAGCTTTGCCCTTGGCTTATGTCCCACGATAAAAAGAAAGAGAGACAACTCATTGAGTCATCTCTCTTTTCCTCAGTCGGGATACCAGGATTCGAACCTGGGACCCCCTGCTCCCAAAGCAGGTGCGCTAACCGGACTGCGCTACATCCCGTGCTGTTTTGTTTTCGTATGCAAAGGTAGTACTTATTTTTGTTTCTGCAATAGCTTGGCGAAGAAAAATTAGCGACTTTCCCCTTGTTTGTTGTCTAAGAGCCCAATTATTAGTGCGTTATGCGTGTGTATTTTTTTTTCGCTAGGCGTTGGCTTTGGTGCTATGCTAGCAGCAATGTGGGCTAGGGGCAGGGAGCTCTTCGCTAATCTAGTACTACTGCTCTTAGTCCTAGTATAGATTTCGGTATGGCTATTCTCTTCATGGTGATTCCTCCTGGTGCGGTCGTATGGTCGCTATCCTTGGTTGCCTTCACTGTAGGCTGGGGAATGTCTTAGTCTCACCGATATAGAGGTGCTGAGAGGGTAGTCCCATACCCTGCTCAGAGACTACCTCTCCTAGGGTCCTACAGTCGCCTATTAGGGGCTTGTGTGTCCACCTATTAGGTGAACGGTTGTTCACTCAATAGGTGAAGAGTCGTTGAGATACTAGGTGATGAGCTCGCCAGATACTCTACTGCTGGGAGTAAGAGGCTGAGGAGACTTGCGAGACCTAAGGCGAGCCACCGACGGCAGTTTACTTATTAGAGTTGCGGCTACGGCTGTGGGTGTGTTCTTGGCTGTGAGTAGGGGATATGTGGCTGAGCGTATATAGGTAGGGCATATGGTCTGCTTAGTCTTATGAATGGCTCTATGGGCAATAGTTTCTCTTTCGTTGCGTTAAGGCAAGATGAGGCCACGAGAGCTGAGTAGATGGAGGTCTTTGTTTTGTCTGATGATAGGGGTATAAATGGTTGTTTTATAGCGCTATACGGTATTTGTAGATAGCTCTTATTTCGCTCCAGTGAATGGCATAGTTGCTGAGGGATAGAATGTCTATAATATGTTTTATAGCAGAGTAATTGTGCCTGCCGTTAGCTCTCTAGTTGGTGGTTCCCACATTTCTTAGTACTTTTTTAGAGAAAATAAAGCTAAATAAATAGCTATTGGGTGGATATGTAATTAATTAAATGGATAGTTATATGTTTCATGTATTGCTTCATATGTATTAGTTGTTGATGTATTGTTCGTCTTTTTGATAATGCGGTATCGGGATGCCTATCAAGATAATTAGCTATCAAGTTTGCATAGAACAAAGGGACACGCATACATTTGTCGCGAGTAATTAATCAACTTACTGAATGACTAACTAACTACTAAATTGTGTCATGAGCATGGCAAGAAAAGACAATTCACCTCTCCCTACGGGGCAGAGTTTGAGGCGAACGCTTTGCGTTGGCTTGCTGGCGACGCTAGCAGCTCCTGTCAGCCTATGGGCTAATACTACTGGCGATAAGACGGCAGAGCAGCTACCAACAACGTCGATGCAGCAGGACAGCAAGCGTCGTCAAATTATCGGAGCTATCACAGATGGCAAGACCGGTGAACCTATTATCGGGGCTAATGTCGTGATTAAGACGGAGCGTACACGTGGTGCTGCTACGGATATCGACGGTAAGTTTCGTATACAGGCTGCCCGTGGTGAGACGCTGGTGATCTCTGCGATGGGTTATGCTACCAAGGAAATCAAGCTCGGGGCACAGACAGTGCTAGAGGTTACCCTCGCCGAAGATGCCAAGATGCTGGGCGACGTAGTAGTAACAGCCTTCGGTACGGGGCAGAAGAAAGAAACCGTTACAGGGGCTATCCAAACTGTACGTCCCAGCGACCTCAAAGTCCCCGCTACTAACCTATCGACGGCCTTCGCAGGGCGTATCGCCGGTATCGTTGCTTATCAGCGTAGTGGTGCCCCTGGTAGCAACGGAGCTGACTTCTTCGTGCGTGGTGTCGCTACAATGAACGGGGCTACCAACCCCCTCATCATCCTCGATGGTGTGGAGATCTCTAGCGCAGACCTCAACGCCCTAGACCCCGAGGTTATCGAGAGCTTCTCGGTACTCAAGGATGCCACCACTACGGCCATGTATGGTACGCGTGGTGCCAACGGGGTACTTATCATCAAGACCAAAAGCGGGGACGACCTAGACAAGCCCGTTATCGGGGTGCGTGCCGAGGCCTTCGTAAATACACCTACGCAGGTACCCAAGATCGCCAACCCTGAGACCTTCATGCGTATGTACAACGAGGCGGTTACCAACCAGAACCTCGCCGAGGAGATCTACTCTGAGGAACGCATCAGGAATACCATCAGCGGTAGAGACCCTTATATATACCCTAACGTAGACTGGTACAAGGAGCTCTTCAAAGAAGCTACCTTCAACCAGCGTGCCAACCTAAACATCCGTGGGGGTACCAGCAAGATCACGTACTTCATGAACCTAAACGCCTCGCACGAGACGGGTATGTTACGTGGTCGTAGCAAGGACTACTTCTCGTACGACAATAATATCGACTACATGAAGTATGCCTTCCAAAACAACATCGACTTTAACCTCTCTAAGACATCTAAGATTGGGCTAAACCTCAATGTACAGATGAACAACTTCCACGGGCCTGTAACAGCCTCTGATGGTGGTGGGGGTATCAATAATATGTTCGATGCAGTGATGGGTACCAACGCCGTAGACTTTCCTATCGAGTATGCACTCGACGAAAACACGTCTTGGAGACGTTGGGGGGGCATACGATACGGGAACTCCCTTATCACCAACCCTATGGCCCTAGCTACTGCGGGTTATAAGGATATGTTCGAGACAACGGTACTTGCCAA
>JAXFXP010000097.1:0-10116 GCA_034091595.1 Porphyromonas sp. | reverse complement strand
TCTAGACAAGACTGAGCCCTTGATGCTTCTATATCCACATCGCCCCGAGCCGAACATTCGGCTCGGGGCGATAATCTTTCCTGCTATTCGCCCGAAATTGGGTATCTTTGCACAAGAATTAAGATAATGTAGATTAAATTATTAGACACAAGCAATGAACAAGAGTCCACTACAGGTAGCTCGTGGCCAGTATAGCCCCAAGCTCCCTAAGGCACTGCGTGGTGCCGTGAAGGCTGTCCTCGGCGCTGCTACGCAGAGCGTTAGCGACCAGGAAGCTATCAAGGAACTATTCCCCAATACTTATGGTCTGCCCAAGCTGACTTTCGAGGCTACTAGCGAGGCTGCTGCTCAGGCTCCTATCAACGTAGGTATCATCCTCTCAGGAGGTCAGGCTCCTGGTGGCCACAACGTTATCGCTGGTATCTTCGATGGTGTGAAGGCTATCAACGCAGCTGGCCGTGTATACGGCTTCCTAATGGGGCCTGATGGTCTTGTTAAGCACAACTACATTGAGCTAACAAGCGAGCTTATCGATGAATATCGCAATACGGGTGGCTTCGATATCATCGGTAGCGGTCGTACCAAGCTCGAGGAAGTAGAGCAGTACGAGAAGGGGCTAGAAATCATCAAGAAGCTAGAGCTTAACGCCCTAGTGATTATCGGTGGTGATGACTCTAATACCAACGCTGCTGTCCTAGCCGAGTACTACAAGGCCAAGGGCGAAGCCGTACAGGTAATCGGCTGTCCTAAGACTATCGACGGCGACCTTAAGAACGAGCAGATCGAGACGTCATTCGGCTTCGATACGGCTACTAAGGTTTACAGTGAAGTAATCGGTAACATCCAGCGCGACTGTAACTCAGCTCGTAAGTACTGGCACTTCATCAAGCTCATGGGCCGTTCGGCATCACACATCGCCCTAGAGTGTGCCCTACAGGTACAGCCCAACGTGGCTATCGTGAGCGAAGAAGTAGAGGCCAAGAACATGACACTCGACCAGGTGGTAACGAGCATCGCTGAGGTAGTAGCTAAGCGTGCTGCTAATGGCAATAACTTCGGTACCGTGCTTATTCCCGAGGGGCTTATCGAGTTCGTACCAGCTATGAAGGCTCTTATCGCTGAACTCAACGATTTCCTAGCCCACCACGAGGACGAGTTCCGTGCTGTGGCTGCTGAGGAGCAGCGTGCCTTTATCATCGGCAAACTGTCTGCAGACAACTCTGCCCTCTATGCTAGCCTACCTGCTACTGTAGCACGTCAGCTGACACTAGACCGTGACCCTCACGGCAATGTACAGGTATCACTCATCGAGACCGAGAAGCTCCTTGCCGAGATGGTAGGTGTAAAGCTTGCCCAGTGGAAGCAGGAGGGTAAGTATGTAGGTAAGTTCTCTGCCCTCACACACTTCTTCGGCTACGAAGGTCGTTGTGCAGCTCCATCTAACTTCGACGCTGACTACTGCTATGCGCTTGGCCGTACTGCTGCCTGCCTCATTAGCGCTGGCGTAACGGGCTATATGAGCTCTGTGCAGAACCTCACGGCTCCTGCCGAAGAGTGGATTGCTGGTGGTATCCCTACCACGATGATGATGAATATGGAGCGTCGTCACGGTGCTATGAAGCCTGTTATCCAGAAGGCTCTAGTACGCCTAGATGCTGCACCATTCCAATACTTCGCCTCTAAGCGTGACGAGTGGGCTATCGAGACAGCTTATGTTTACCCAGGTCCTATCCAGTTCTTCGGGCCAGCTGAGCTCTGCGACCAGCCTACGCACACGCTCAAGCTAGAGCAAGCCAAGTAAGACCCCAACGGTCTTTGCCATAGTATAGGGTGTATCCTACCAGGGTACACCCTATTTTGATTTACCTCAGATACAGATTCATAATGGCGCTATAGTGGCTCCGGAACTTCTACAGAAGGCAGCTCCTCACAGCTCTCTAATAAGCTAAAGGTATTTAATGCATCAGCCCTGATAAAGGGCCTGCTTAACCTTGCTAGCGAGTAGACCCTTTTTGTATCTTTGTATGTATAAATATGTGCGACAACCATACGATACGCAGCAATATGCAGAATACGCTTTATATCTACTCCGCCTCGGCAGGCTCGGGTAAGACTACGACCATTGCCCGAAAGTATATCGAGCTAGCCCTAAGAGCCCCTGGTAACTACCGTCATATCCAGGCGGTAACCTTTACCAACAAGGCAACAGAGGAGATGAAAGAACGTATCCTTGGCGACCTAGCACGCCTAGCACACAATGAGCCACGGGATGCAAATGAAGCTACCTATTGGGATGCAGAGCTCTGTCCTGCGCTCGGTAAGCAGGTAGATAGGGCAGAGCTGCAGCGCAGAGCTGCAGCTTGTCTGCGAGGTATGCTGCTCAACTACGGCAACTTCCGCATCAGCACCATAGACTCCTTTTTCCAAGAAGTCCTCCGCTCCTTCGCTCGTGATCTTAATCTGTCCGGGGGCTTTAGAGTTGAGCTCGACAGCCAGTCGGCTCTAGAGACCGCCTGCCAGGCAGTCCTCGTCGACGAACAGTACAAGAGCGAGTCCCCTGTAATGCAGTGGATCACAGCTCTATCGCTAGATAATGCGGACAAGAGTCGTTCGTCCAGACCTATGGCTAAGTACAAGGAACTAGCCCAAGAGCTACTCAAGGACGAGGTACGTGCCTCATACGGTCGTTACGACGAAAACGGTCGTAGCAGTAGCCTCCCTAGCATCACAGAGGTACAGACTATGTACCATAACCTCAGCAATAGGCTAAGCGAAATAGACCAGCAGGCTAAGGCTATTGCTCTTGAGGCCCTTAGACTGGTCAGACCTGCCCTCGAGGCTGGTCTAGATCTCTCTTACGGGGAAAGTGGGGGCTTGGGCATACTATACAAGATTCTGAAAGGAGAAATTAAGGTCTCTGCAGTATCTAAGCCCGAAGCCCTGCGTCCCGCTCGCTTTCGCACAGCCCTCGAGAAGCCCGAGACCCTATTCGCCAGCAACGTAAAGGCAAAAGCGCAGGGATATGTAGACCTAGATACTATAGCTAGCGTGCTAGAGAGCTACAACCGTCTGGTAGAGGACTTCCTCTCTTGGGGGCTTACGACTAGCGCTATCGTCAAACATCTGCCAGCCTTCGGCCTACTCAGTGCCATCGATAGCAAGCTAAAAGCCGAGCAGCAAAGCAATAACTACATCCTCATCGCAGACACTCCCAGCCTTGTGCACGAGCTACTACAGGACGATAGCGGGGTGCCCTTCCTCTACGAGCGCATAGGCTCGGAGATCAAGCACCATATGATTGATGAGTTTCAGGATACGAGCAAGGCACAGTTTGCCAACTTCCTCCCCCTCATAGACAACAGTCTAGCCGAGGGTGGTGAGGACCCTCAGAATTGCTTCATTGTCGGAGATGTTAAGCAGAGTATCTACCGCTGGCGAGGTTCGGACAGTACGCTCCTCGGGGCACTCGCCAGAAAAGGACAGAGCGACATGCGGAGCAGTAGCGAGCTAAGCAAGCAGACCGAGAGCTGGTACATCCAGAGCGAGAGTATGACAAACAACTGGCGCTCGGATCAGAATATCGTTAAGTTTAATAACACCCTCTACCCTCTACTCGCCAAGTATCTCGATGATACCTACGCCCGCTTTATATCTGATCTGAACTTGCCCGAAGAGCGGAAAGCCAAGCTAGAGCCTTGGAGAGGGATATTCACAAGCAACTACAAAGACACAGCCCAAATACCCAAGCACAGCCACGAGGGTTATGTCTGTGTGCACCACTTCGCAGAGGCAAGCACAAGGGTGCTAGACATCCACGATATGGAGCATAGTGCAGCCCTAGAGGACGAGGATGAAGCTACTCCATCAGCAGCCTATCCCCGTGAGGCTCAGCTCAGCTATCAGCTCCCAGAGCAAATACGTCTGCTCAAAAAGCGAGGCTATAGCCTAGGGGATATAGCCATCTTGGTACGCAAAAACAAAGAGGCAAGCTTCGTAGCACAGATACTTATGCAAGCGGAACAAGCGGACAATGAGGAGGGTGCTTTTGCATTCATCTCTGACGATGCCCTAGCACCCACCGAGGCGCTCTCGGTAGCCTTCACAATGGCTACCCTTAGCTATATCATCAAACCCGAGGACAAGGAGTGCTTACTCAATCTGCAAAGTCTGTATCGCCAGCTTATCCATGATGAGATCAGCGCAGAGGAGCTGGTAGCTCTGACCTGTACTGGGCGCAAGAGCCTCTACGAAACCCTTGAGGAGATTATCGTCCGCTACAAGGCCTATTACCCTACCAATGAGTATCCGCACGTCATCAAGCTACTCGATACGGCTCTGACCTTCCAGCAAGACCTCTCTCTAGATATAGCAGACTTCATCGATATGTGGGCAGACAAAGGCTCTAGTCTACGCATCCCTATGGGGCAGGACGACGAAAAGATTACCATTATGACCGTGCACAAGGCTAAGGGCCTGGACTTTAAGGTCGTGCTACTCCCATTCCTCAGCTGGGAGCTATACCCCGAGCATTCTAAAGCCCCTTTCCTATGGTGCGACAATCCTCTAAGCGAATACGCTCAGATGCCCAAGCTCCCGATAAAGTGGAGCAAAGACCTACTACACACGCACTTCGCTCCCGAGTGCCTTAGCGAATACATCCAGACGAGTATCGATGCCCTTAATCTCCTCTACGTAGCCACTACAAGAGCCCGCCACGAGATGCACCTCTGGATTGCTGACCCGCAGTACAGCAAACCCAGCAAAAAAGATAAGAACGACGTGCCAGCTAAGATAATGGAGCTCTTACAGCTCTTCCTCGGTAGGAGTGCAGACGACTCTACTCCGCCAGGTGAGAACCTACGAGACAAATACCATGACTACGCGGACCCCGAGCAAGATAAACGACTAGGCTCGTACAAAGCCAAAGTCGAGAGCAAGCCCTCGGCAGACAAAGCCCTTATGCAGCTCTCGGAGCTTAATAGCTACCATCTCGGGAAGCGCGTCGAGGAGCTCAAAGATGGTATCCTACACTTCACAGAGGAGCGTAGGCTACACTTCGGCAACCTAATGCACAGCGTCCTTAGCCATCTAGAGCATCGAGACGACAAAGAGATGGCTCTACAGCTAGCCATGACCCGAGGAGAGCTGGCTCCCGAGGAACTGGAGGCTGCCCGAGAGCGCCTTGAGACCCTACTATCCTGTCCCGAGGCCCAAGCCTGGTTCGATGGTTCGGGGACAGTTATCACCGAACGCCCTATCCTAGGTAGCACACCCCGCTCTCGTCCCGACCGAGTCATTAGCTATGGGCACCGCGAGCTAGCAGTAGTCGTAGATTACAAATTTGGCAAAAGGCGTAAAGCGCACCAAGAGCAGGTAGAGCGCTACGCACAGCTTCTCAAAAATATGGGCTACCAACGGGTAGAGGGCTATCTCTGGTACTTATCAGGGGCCGAGGCTGAGGAGCAAGCCCACCAGCCTAGCTTAGAGCTAGGCTGTCCCAGCCCTATACGTATCTGCCAGCTCTAAACATCCGTACAGTATCCCAAGACTAAAGTAACCTAACATAATTATATATGAGCATCCAAACAGCTGTCAAAGATCAGGTCCTCGAGTGCTTCCTACGCTACGCCCGTATAGACACCGAGAGCGACTATAAATCGACTACTTACCCATCTACTAGCAAACAGTTAGATCTCCTCAAAATCCTACGAGACGAACTCGTGGCCCTCGGTGCTAGCGAGGTCGAGATGGATCAATATGGCTACGTTATGGCCACTATCCCAGCAAGCCCAGGCTGCGAGAACGCCCCCATCATAGGCCTCATAGCCCATGTAGACACCAGCCCTGATCTAAGCGGCAAAGACGTGAAGCCCCAGATTATAAATAACTATCAGGGGGGAGAGATCCCTCTGGGCAGCTCGGGCTACACGCTTAGCCCTAACGACTTCCCCGAGCTCTCCCAGTTCGTCGGACACGATCTAGTAACCACTGACGGTACTACCCTCCTAGGAGCGGACGACAAGGCTGGTGTGGCCGAGATTATGACCATCGCCAGCTACCTACTAAGCCATCCCGAGGTAGCACACGGTAAGGTGCGCATCGGGTTTACAGCCGACGAAGAGATAGGCCGTGGTGTAGACCACTTCGATGTTGCCCGCTTCGGAGCTGACTTCGCCTATACGCTCGACGGCAGTATGGAGGGAGAGCTAGAGTATGAGTGCTTCAACGCTTGCTCGGCCGAACTCGTGGCTCAGGGGCGCAATATCCACCCAGGCTATGCCAAAGGAAAGATGATCAATGCCCTACAGGCCCTATGCGACGTCCACAATATGCTCCCCGAGAACGAACGCCCCGAGAATACAGAGGGCTTCAACGGGTTCTATCACCTTATTGAGCTGGGCGGTAGTGTAGACCGTGCTACGGCACGCTATATCATTCGCGACCATAGCCGCGAAATCTTTGAGAACCGAAAGCAACTCCTCGCTGGTGCTGTGCGTACTATCAATGCTCAGCTCGGCAGTGAGGTCATAACGCTACAGCTGACGGACCAGTACTATAATATGAAGGAGATGATCGAGCCCCATATGGAGCTCATCAATATCGCTGCTCAGGCTATGCTCCGTACAGGTGTCCGTCCCATCATACGCCCTATACGTGGCGGTACCGATGGAGCCAGATTGTCCTTCATGGGCTTACCTTGCCCCAACCTTTTCGCAGGCGGGATGAACTTCCACGGTCGCTTTGAGTATGTTTCTGTGCAAACTATGTCTCGTGCCGTAGAGACTGTAGTCCATATACTTAGCGCATTCTCGGAGCTTAATCGCACAAATAACTAGAAAAAAATTCATCGTCCCTCTTGTGTAATTAGAAAATTGTTCCTACCTTTGCAGTGCAAACAACAAAGGACTGGGCAGTTACCAGAGTGGCCAAATGGGGCTGACTGTAACTCAGCTGGCTTACGCCTTCGGTGGTTCGAATCCATCACTGCCCACACAAGAGAGACCTTGATATTGCGGAAGTAGCTCAGTTGATAGAGCATTAGCCTTCCAAGCTAAGGGTCGCGGGTTTGAGCCCCGTCTTCCGCTCTACGTGTCTAAGGCTATCCCTAGGGATAGCCTTTTGTTTTATATACTTAAGACGTGATAATATGATACTACGTAATATTACCCTCGCCTGTGGGCTCTTGCTCGCGGCACTAACTGGGCAAGCACAGACAAGCCCTCAGAGCAAGCCAATAAAGGCTAATAGCAAGACTAAAAAGGCTAAACAGACAATCTACAACTTCTCGGCTACTGCCAACAGTGGCCAGGAGATAGACTTCTCGCAGTTTAGAGGCAAGGTGCTCCTCATCGTGAATACCGCCAGCAAGTGTGGACTAACACCACAGTACAAGGCCCTCGAGGAACTGCACGACAGATATGCCGAGGAGGGACTCGTCGTAATTGGCTTTCCGTGCGACCAATTCGGGCACCAAGAGCCTGGCAGCAACGAAGAGATAAAAGAGTTCTGCCAGCTCAACTATGGCGTGAGCTTCCAGATTATGCAAAAGATTGAGGTCAATGGCGATAAGGCCCACCCCATTTACCAATACCTCAAGAAGGCCTCAGGCGGTTGGTTGGGCGACGACATCAAGTGGAACTTTACTAAGTTTCTCATTAGCCGCGATGGTAGTAAGGTCGAACGCTACGCTCCCATTACCAAGCCAGAGAGTATGGTAAAGGATATCGAGGCTATGCTTGCCGAGAAGTAAAGCAATCCCCTCAATAAAAGAGAACGACTGGCCTGCAAGTCCCAGAGCTTGCAGGTCGGTCGTTCTCTTTGCGGTATGTGAGAGTGGTCTTATTGGCCCTCTCGGCGCTGCAGTACCGAGAGGCAATGCGTCAGCACGCTGTCGTTACTAAGGATAACCAAGCAAAGGTGTTTGCGCGTACGGGTAATGATCTGATAAAACATCTGACGCAGCGAATAGAGCGCAAAGTCATCGTCCAAGCTATTACACAGGAGGCCTTCTTTGTTGTAATAGAAAGTATCATCGAGCACCACCACGATGCTATCATACTCCTGCCCCACGACATCCTCGGCGCTAGCACTATCCTCTGGAGCATAGGTTTCGTAGCGATAGGGCATATCCTCCGAGGGAATATAACGGGGTATCACCCAGCCTTGTGCTCGCTTCAGCAACAGGAAACTACGCACATCATCAGCACTGTAGAAATTATATAGCTCTATCCCCTGGCTATGTACCATACCTCTACGCTTGCGGTCCAGCAGCTGACGCACGAACTCAGCGATCTCTCTATTGGTACGGATTTTCTCGGTTAAGCGGTAGCTATGCCCTGTGCTGAGGTAGTGGATGAGCGCCTTGGCATTCTGACGAAGTTCCTCCTCGGTAAGACACTGCAGTGCATCGAAGGCAAATAGGCAGCGCTCCGAACGCTTAGAGAGGCGCTTGAGCTGCGATTTACCTAGGCGCTGAGCCTCGTCAATAATTACTAGGTCGTAGCCCTCGCAGTCCTCTGGCCGCACCGAGTGGCAGGTCCTAATCTCCCAGCCGTGATGCTCGCAGAGGTACTGCTGTCCTGCATTGAGTTTGCTAGCGTGTAGTATGAGTACCCGCCGCTCGTGCTGCATCAGCTCCTGTGCTATATCGTAGACAAGTAAGGTCTTGCCCGTACCGGCATCGCCCTCTATGCTGGCACAGCGTGCCTCGGGGCGTGGCTCGAAGACAAAGCGGAGCACCTCTCGCTTGATACTCTCTTGTTGCCCCGTAAGGAAATAGCTCTTCTCGACAAAGCGCTCAGGCGAAACAAAAGGTGATACCAAGTAGCGATTAGGATCGAATAGCTCCGAGAGGGCAACAGCTGTATCGGTACGTACCGAGGCTAACAAGTTCGCCAGCTCGCCCATGTCTGCAGGCTCTAGCTCATCATCGACCAACTTGTAGAGCTGATCACGCGCCTGCTCATAAGTATAGAGATGTAGCCTACGCTCACTGAAGCGCAGATAATACTCGTTGCGTTGCAACTGTCTACGTATCTTCTCTATGCCAGCCCTGCTTTTCAGCTCGATACTAATCAATTGGGGAGCTCCCTCGAGTACAGCTATCCGCAATAGGTCAAACTCTTTGCCAATCTGAGGTATTGTATAGCCCAGATAAAAGCCATCGAGCATACGTGGCAGGTCTGCCCCATAGCGAGACAGGCTATACGCAAAGGCCTGTAGCGTATCCCACTCATGCGGGCGCAGTGTATCCTGCCCCACATAGCTGAGGTATTGCCGGAAAACCTCGGGCACAACGACGGCCCGAGTAGCGAGTAAAGAGTGAATATTAACAGCTCTCATCATAGCCTTATGGTATTTATCTACTAACATATATCAGTTGTGCGGATAGCTCTCTACGGCTGGGGCGTGGTGCCCGTAGCTGGTGCTGGACGTAGCGCAGGCCTATAGACCATCGCCGGCTCAGCGCTCCTGTAGCACCTAGGCTAAGACGCCAGCCTTGACCATAAAGGAAGGTGCTCGTATACTGCTCCGATAGCCTAGGCTCGGCGTAATATAGACGTGCGGACCAGTCTTGTACCCTATGGTAGGCAACGGCCCCCCATAGTCTCCACGAAGACGATGTCTGATAATGCGTACGCAGAGAGAGCGCATAGGCCCAGGGCCTGCTCTCCACCTCATTAGTCTTAGCGAGGTCGATTCGCAGATTGCTCCGCCATCCCCCTGCACCATGCTTAGCTTCTAGAGAGAGGCCTAGACGTGCGGGAGATTGATTACTCCGACGATAGCTAAACCGTAGGAGTGCCGACAGTGGAGCCTGATCTGCCCATCGCAATACCGAGCGCAGATAAGCTCCTCGTTCGATCTCATCACGGCGCCGTATATCGGCACTACGATACCAGTCTCCCTCCAACTCGACCTTAAGCTGTCGAATGCCTAACTCTGGCCTAAGCCCTAGGCCTAAGCCCATCTCGTTGTTCGGTCGCTGATAATGCGTCTGCCCCTGTCCGAGAAATGCCCAATAGTCCGGACTGATGTAGCGAGCGACCAACTGCCACTCGCCCAGAGTCTCGCTACGCACACGGAGACGATGCAGCTGAGCCATAGCACCGAGAC
>JAXFXP010000096.1:0-5857 GCA_034091595.1 Porphyromonas sp. | reverse complement strand
AACGAACTTCCATCTCTCCAAGTCTACGCTCCTGATGGAGACAGCGGCTTTCGGTGGCTATGACTTAGTGATGAAAGCTTATGATGAGGCCATCAAGGAAGGCTACCGCTTCGGGGCTTATGGCGATGCTATGCTTATCATATAAACACAACAGACTACTCTATGGAGCATCTAGTTTACTTGGCTTTAGGGAGCAATGAGGGCGATAGGCATATTTATATGCAGGAGGCCATCAATAGCCTAGAGGATGGAGTAGGCTGCGTAGAGGCAGTATCACAATGGATAGAAACGGAGCCAGTAGGCTTCGTTTCTTCTTTTCGCTTCCTCAACGCTGCAGTACGTCTGCGTACGTACTTAGAGCCACTAGTCTTGCTGGATGTATTGCAGGAGATAGAGAGGCGGCTGGGGCGCACACGCAAAAGCCATGATGGCCAGCACTATGACCGCACAATAGATATAGATATCTTACTTTACGACGAACTCCGGATGGAGCATCCTAGACTACAGATACCTCATCCACGTATGTGGTGGCGAGACTTTGTGCTGCATCCTTTGCGTGAGGTATATCTTGGCGATTGGAACGCATTGGTGCAGCACTATACCGGCTGAGCCTGCCGATACATCTCTGGCTAGTTGCTCTTACCCTTACAGGGAGTTTATAGGAATATTGGCTCTACACCAAGCTAGGTTTGCTCTGGTGTAGAGCCATTGTTTTATCACTCTGCACTAAGAGCCTGCACTGCATAGCGCAGGAGCTCTTCGCTCGTAGTATAGCGAGTATACTCGTCTACTCTACCACCTCCCATAGAGACACCTGTGTGGCGGTATTGCATTTTGCTAGAGATGGCGTGCTTGGCTGATAGATGAAACTCTTGCGCCTGCGTTAGCATTCTTACCTCCTTGATGTTGTCTGGGGTGATACCAGCACCAGGCATTATAATAATATCTTGACCGTGGTGCTGGATGAGAGAGGCCAATGTGTTTGCACCCTCAATGGCCGAGCTTGCTCCCCCGCTCGTCAGGATACGCTGGAAGCCTAGCTTGATGAGCTGGCGTGTGGCCAGCTCTCTATCTCTACATACATCAAACGCACGATGGCAGTTGAGCGTCTTACGCCCTTGGACCAAGCTAGCTACCCGTTGTAAAAAATCAATGTCAAGCTCCCCGTGCTCGGTCAAGGCTCCGATGACGAAGCCTGCAATAGGTAGCTCGAGCAAAGCTTGTATATCTAGTAGCATTAGCTCTTGTTCCTCGGGTGTATATAGGAAGTCGCCCATACGCGGACGTATCATAACGTGTATAGGGAGACCCTCGGCTAGCTTTAGGGCAGAGTGTACTAAGCCTATCGAGGGAGTTAGTCCGCCCTCGCTGAGAGCAGAACATAGCTCTATCCTACCAGCCCCACCTCTGAGGGCTGATATAATACTTTCTACGGAGTCTACACATACTTCTATCAGGGGCTTGTGGCTTGGGTGTGGCATAGGATGGTGCTTTGTGAATTATTGTATCTTTGTATAGTACAAACAAAGGTAATCCAATTATGAGCAAGAATACACGTAGCTATGCAGAAGCTTCCCAAAGATTAGAAGCCATAGTGCGTATTATAGAGCACGAAGCGCCAGATGTGGACGAACTGACAAAGCTCGTCGAAGAGGCCGTAGAACTGACCAAATTCTGCCGCGATAAGCTGACCAAAGCCGACCAGCAGCTTGCAGAGATAATGGCACGTCTAGACGAAGGCGCTAAGGTTTAGGATATATCATATCATAATTTATGCATACTCAGAGTGGTAGACGCTTTGCCGTTGTCGTAGCCGGAGGTAAGGGAGTGCGTATGGGCTTGGATATGCCTAAGCAGTTTGTTCCTATAGGTGGGCGTCCTGTCTTGATGCATACTCTGGAGCGCCTCTGTGCACACTGTAGCGGTATTGTATTGGTGTTGCCAGAGGAACATATTGGCTATTGGTCGCAGCTGTGCGAGCAGTACGCCTTTACTCTTGAGCACGAGGTAGTCTATGGTGGTGCTACACGTTTCGATTCTGTTCATTCTGGGCTGTTGCATCTGGCAGACTGCGGCATACAGAGCGATGATTTGGTGGCAGTGCACGATGGTGTGCGCCCCTTCGTATCAGATGAAGTGATAGAGGCTTGCTTTGATGCTGCTATGGCATTCGGGGCTGCACTACCATACCGCCCTGTAGTAGATAGTTTGCGTAGACATATGCCTGAGGGGCTGAGTGAGGCTGTGGATCGTGCTGCTTATGTAGCCGTACAGACCCCCCAGGTGTTTCGCCTAGAGGAGCTACTAGAGGCCTATAGTGTACAGTACCGAGAGAGCTTCACTGATGACGCTAGTGTATGGGAGTACACTGGCAGGTGTACTCCACGTCTGGTGCTAGGTAATGCCGAGAATATCAAGCTAACGAACCCTCTAGATCTTGCTTGGGCAGAGCTTCTCCTACAGCAGGGACTATAAGAGTTTATGCCAGATATCTTAGATACATCTTTAATCTACCTTTCTGGGGTCGGGCCTCAGCGTGCTAAGGTTTTGGAGCAAGACCTTGGCTTAGGTACTTACCGAGACCTTCTGCACTACTATCCGTATCGCTATGTAGACCGATCACGCTTCTATCAAATTCGTGAGCTTAATAACGATATGCCCTATGTACAGCTACGTGGGCATATACGAGATTTCGTTCGTGAGGGTACAGGACGCAAGCAACGTCTAGTAGCTACCTTTTATGACGGTACGGGTTGTATAGAGTTACTTTGGTTTCGTGGGCTACAGACCATAGAGAAGATGTATCAGCTCGGACGAGAATATATCGTCTTTGGTAAGCCTGCATCCTTCAATGGGCGTATCAGTCTAGTACATCCAGAGATAGACGACTTAGATAAAGCACATGTTGTATCAGGAGGCCTAGTGCCGCTCTATAACTCTACAGAGAAGCTAAAGAATACGGGCATTAGCAACAGGCAGATGCGTGCCATACTGCAGGGACTTTTGGCCCGTGTCGCTCCGACGCTTACAGAGAGTCTACCACCAGCTATTCAGCAGCAGAGTGGATTGATGTCTTATGCCGAGGCGATACAGCAGATCCATTTCCCCAGTGATGCGAGCCGTCTAGAGCAGGCTCGAAGACGGCTCAAGGTAGAGGAGCTACTGTTGATACAGCTGAAGATGCTTGGGGAGCGTCTGACCCGAAAAGCTAGCTATAGTGGGCTCGTTCTAGACCGTATCGGTAAATACTTCAATGCTCTGTATAATGAGCATCTTCCCTTTGACCTCACCGATGCGCAGAAACGTGTCCTTAGAGAGATACGTGCCGATGTCCTCTCTGGTCAGCAGATGAATAGACTTGTTCAGGGTGATGTGGGTAGCGGTAAGACCTTGGTTGCCCTCTTCTCTATGCTGATGGCAGTGGATAGTGGTTACCAAGCTTGCCTCATGGCGCCCACGGAGATACTAGCTCGGCAGCACTACGAGGGGCTCAGCGAGCTTCTCAGGCCTCTGGGCGTAGAGGTAGCTCTGCTTATTGGTAGCAGCACCAAGCGCCAACGTGCAGATATATTACCGCGTCTAGTGGATGGTACGCTACCTATCGTTGTAGGGACACATGCATTGATAGAGGAGGGGGTACAGTTTCGCCAGCTGGCCATGGCTGTCATAGATGAGCAGCATCGTTTCGGTGTGCAGCAACGTTCGCGTCTGTGGACCAAAAGCGGAGCGAGCCTTCCGCATATCCTTATAATGAGTGCTACACCCATACCTCGGACTTTGGCGATGACACTGTACGGAGATCTAGATATCTCTGTTATCGACGAGCTACCTCCAGGTCGTCAGCCTATCCAAACCTATCACCACAGCGATAATGCCATGCATGAGGTCTACACCTTTATGCGTACAGAGATAATGAAAGGCCGCCAGGTGTATGTTGTCTTCCCGATGATCGAGGAAAATGAACAGCAAGACCTAAGGGATTTGGAGAGCGGAGTAGAGCGCTATCGGGCCATATTCCCCGAGTACCAGATTAGCTATGTCCACGGCAAGATGAAGCCTAAAGAGAAAGACGAGCGGATGCGCACTTTTGTCTCGGGAGAGGCTAAAATACTGCTGGCCACTACTGTTATTGAGGTAGGCGTCAATGTCCCCAATGCTAGTGTGATGGTAATAGAGGGGGCTAACCGTTTCGGTCTCTCACAGCTACATCAGCTGCGAGGCCGTGTTGGGCGTGGTGCAGAGCAGAGCTATTGTATCCTGGTAACAGGGCAAGCTCTAGGACAGGATGCCCGCAAGCGTATCGAAATTATGTGCGAAACGAATGATGGCTTCATCATTGCCGAGGAGGATATGCGCTTACGAGGCTTCGGGGAGCTAGAGGGAACACGGCAGAGTGGAAAAGAGCTGAGCCTGCGTATTGCCAATCCGGCTAGAGATGGGGCCTTGGTACAGTATTGCCGCAATCTCGCTGAGAGCATCCTAGCTGCAGACCCTACATTAGGTAAGCCTGAGCATAGCGAGCTAGCCCTGCGCCTGCGTGCCACCTATGACTTGTCGCAAAATTGGGGTGTAATTAGTTAGGCTCTATTGGATAATAGAAGCTAAAAATGTACTTTTGTGTATATCAATATAAGCCATTATAGGCTTAGCTAGAATAGAAACGACCATGAACGAGTTATCGCACACGCCACAGAGCTCTCCGCTCTCGCCAGAGGCTCAAGACCACCTGGCTACCTCTACTATTGGCCAAATAGTGGACCAAATAGCAGTACTGTTACAAAATGAGGACACACTTGAGCGCAAGCAATATGAAGCGCTCTATGCGAGCTTCTATCGCAAAAAAGGGCAGATTGAGCAGAGCAAAAGTGCCGATATGGAGCAGATACTGCTACAGGAGGCCCGCCTCAATGATCTCAACCAACAGTACAAAGCTATAGAGCGCAAGCGCAGTGAGGCTCTAGCTGCTCTACAGCTAGAGAATGGCACAAAGGCAGAAGACTTGCTCAACAAGCTGGAGCAGCTACTTGGCAGCGATGAGGACTTTAAGGTAATATATGAGCGCTTCCATCAGCTGCGTGAGGAATGGGAGCACTTGCGCCCATTGACACAGCAGGACGAAAGCCGTCTCGGTAAGCGCTTTATATCGCTAAGAGATAGCTTCTATGAGCTGAAGAATGTCGATGCTGAGCTTCGCGATAACGATTACAGCAAGCACCTCGAGCAGAAGCGACAGATCCTAGAGGAACTACGGATTTTGTCTGAATCTGCAGATATTATAGCCTCACTAGCTCGCCTAAACAACGAGATAGTACCTCGCTGGCGCGATGTAGGTCCAGTAGCTCCTGAGCTACGCTCCGAAATTAATGGAAGCTATAAGGAACTAAGCACAGCTATCTTCAAAAAACACCAGACTTATCAAGAGGACCTTAAAGCCGGTGAGGCTGTTTGTGCCCACAAAAAGGCAGAGCTCATCGATAAAATAGCTCTCTACCTAACGGACAAAAAGCCTCAGAACATAACAGAGTGGAACTCGGCTACAGAGGTAGTCAAGGCACTGCAGGAAGAGTGGAAAAGCCTAGGCAATGCCGGGCGTAAGCACAATAATGAGCTTTATCTGCGTTATCGTGTAGTTTGTCAGGATTTCTTTACCCTCAAGAGTGAATACTTCAAACAACGCAAGCAAGAGCAGAGCGAGGGTATTGCACAGCGCAAGGCACTTATCGAGCGTGCCGTAGCCACGGCAGCGAGTGATAAGTATAATGAAACTATCATTGCCCTTACTGCCCTGCAGGAAGAATGGAAGAGTCTGCCTGCTCTGCGTCGCTCTGTATCGGACAGTCTGTGGCAAGAGTTTCGC
>JAXFXP010000095.1:0-10522 GCA_034091595.1 Porphyromonas sp. | reverse complement strand
ACTGAGCAATACCTCTATGCGCTGTAGTTCATCCGTTTCCTCTACAAGGCTAGCGGCATAAGCCACACAGAGGGCCACTGCGGCAGGCTCTGTACAACCCGTAGCGGGTACTACCTCCCGACGGATCAGAGCATTGATACGTTGATAATCGTTCTGGGTCATGACCTATGATTTTATACAAACCTGAGATGTGGCGAGCTGAACTTGTACTTGTCCTCCCACCTCTACTCATACAAAGTTAATACTTTAGCATATACGACCAAGGCGAGCACTTAATGCACTCGCCTTGATCGTATGTATTAGGAGGATTAAACGGACGCTTAGAATCGTAGCGACAGACCTGCGCGCAGGCTATAGGTCAAGCCGAGGTCATGCAGATACATTCCCTCTCCCTCCAAAGACAAGCCCAACGGGCCTACGAGCTGGTACGAGTAGCCACATGTAGCTGTGCCACCAGCACTAAGGCGCGAAATAAGAATCGTTGATTGCTCGGGCTGCTGCTCCACCCCTCGTGTCATCGTCTCATGCCCCTGCAAATAATTCCCGCCTAGGGTAACATGAGCATAGAGCCTATGGCGTCCATAGGCTAGGACATTGACCCCGAGTCCCATACCCACATATAGGTCGCGGGCTGTCGCCTGCTCTAGCCAACGCTCGGGCTGATAGTAGCTACCATCATCCTCGCCGAAGCCCAAACTTAGCACCTTATATAGACGATTCCCTAGGCTCTGTTGCCAAGCCATACCTATGCGGTAGCCGTTGGCGATACGGAGGCCCTTAGCATGATAGCGCATAGGGCCTGTCGTAAGGGATAGCGCATGTTCTCGGCTCTGTGCTGACAGCATCACTATACTCAGCATAGCCGTAAGTAGAGATAATGTGATCCTCTTCATAAGTATTCATTCATGAATTGTCTCACAAAGGTAAAGAAATTCCCTCCCTACACAACACTATACAGGACTCCTTACAAACGAAATCCCCCACTACAGAGCGGCCAAACAACACTCAGTAGTGGGGGTACCTTATACTTTGTATCGACTAGGCTTCCTTCTTCTGCAAAAACTTCTTCGCTAGGTAGTAGCCACCTACCACGATCACAAGGCCTAGGATAGCATAGCCAATAGGCTTGGTATAGCTCAGTACAGCCTCGTCGAGCTGATCGTAGGGGACTACATGTCCCAGCCAATAGCCAATACCAGCGAGGACGGCATTCCACGCACCCGCTCCAATAGTTGTGTATAAAAGGAAGGGGCCGATAGGCATGCCCGCTAGACCTGCAGGGATAGAGATCAGCTGACGGATGCCCGGGATAAGACGCCCCACCAGTGTAGAGGTAGCGCCATTCTTAACGAAGTACTGCTCCGCCTGCTCTATCTTCTCGGGACTCAGTAGGCACATACGCCCGAACTTGCTCGCTGCAAACTTGTACATCACCGGACGCCCTAGATACTTGGCAAGGTAATAATTAAATACGGCTCCGATATTACACCCGACAGTGGCCCAGAGAACCACAAGGAAAACATTCAGCTCCCCGTTAGCAGCTCTGTAGGCGGCAGGAGGTACCACCACTTCACTAGGGAAGGGTATAAAAGAGCTCTCTATTGCCATCAGCACCGTTACCCAAAAGTAGTTGAGGTGCTGGAGAATCTCCTTTACGAAATCTAAAGACTCTATCATCTATTTATACGATTATGAGGGCTTACTTATTTACTTTCTTCCACGTATCTTTTAGCCCGACCGTGCGGTTGAAGACAATGCGGTCGCCTGTCGTGTCTGGATCAATCGTAAAGTAACCTATACGCTGGAATTGGTAATGCTCACCCACCTTACCCTCTGCCAGGAAAGGCTCTATGCGTGCATTATTAACAAGCACTAGGCTATCAGGATTGAGCATCTCCGACAAGGTCTTATCCTGTACCGATGAGGGGTCTTCGTCCGTAAATAGGCGATCATACAGGCGCACCTCAGCCTCTAGGCTGTCTGCGCAGGATACCCAGTGGATAGTCCCCTTGACCTTACGGTTTGCCTCGGGGCGACCACTAAGCGTCTCAGGGTCGTACTCGGCATAAACCTCTACGACCTCGCCAGACTCATTCTTTTTGCAACCTGTGCACTTGACGATATAGGCACTCTTGAGGCGAACTTCCTGTCCTGGCGTCATACGGAAGTACTTCTTGGGAGCATCCTCCATAAAGTCCTCACGCTCTATATACAGCTCCCGACGGAAACGTATCTTGTGCGAGCCTGCGCGCTCGTCCTCTGGATTATTAACGAAGTCCATATCCTCGTACTGGTCCTCGGGATAGTTGGTTATCACCAGTTTAACAGGGTCTAATACAGCCGAGCCACGGAGCGCATGTTTATTGAGATCCTCACGCACCGAATGCTCTAGTAGAGCCATATCTATAATACCATCATACTTGGTATAACCGATCTTATCTACGAAGCTACGGATAGAGGCTGGCGTGTAACCACGTCGACGGAAACCGCAGATTGTAGGCATACGAGGGTCATCCCAGCCCGACACAAGCCCCTCCTGCACCAGCTGTAGTAGCTTGCGCTTACTCATCATCGTATAGGTAATGTTCAGGCGATTGAACTCATACTGTCTGGGGCGATATTCACTCTGGTCGTATAGCTCCTTATAGCGATCGATGAAGTAATCGTATAGCGGTCTGTGCACCACAAACTCCAGCGTACAGATAGAGTGCGTAACGCCCTCGAAATAGTCGCTCTGCCCATGGGCGAAGTCGTACATCGGATAGACATTCCATTTACGCCCCGTACGGTGGTGTGGGTGTTTGATGATACGGTATATAATAGGGTCACGGAAGTGCATGTTGCTGTGCGCCATATCAATCTTAGCACGTAGTATCATCGCCCCCTCCTCAAACTCGCCAGCATTCATACGGCGGAAGAGCTCTAGGCTCTCGCTCGCAGGACGATCACGATAGGGACTATGTGTGCCTGGCGTTGTGGGCGTACCCTTCTGCGCAGCGATCTGATCGGCCGTCTGCTCGTCTACATAAGCGTAGCCAGCCTCGATCATACGCTCTGCTAGCTCATATAGTCCATCGAAGTAATCCGAAGCATAGTACTCATTACCCCACTCGAAGCCGAGCCATTTGATATCCTCGCGAATGGCATCTACGTACTCTACATCCTCTTTGACGGGGTTGGTATCGTCGAAGCGTAGGTTGCACACCCCACCATACTTCTGGGCAATACCAAAGTCCATAATGATAGCCTTAGCGTGTCCTATGTGTAGGTAGCCATTAGGCTCGGGCGGGAAGCGTGTCTGTAGACGTCCGTCATTCTTCCCGTTCGCAAGATCTTGCTCGACAATTTGCTCAATGAAGTTGAGGCTCTTCTTGCCTTCTTCGCTATGCTCAGTGCTTTCGCTCATATTTTCCTTATATCTATTCTATTTCCTTTTACAAAGGTAGTTAATATACCACAACTAGGGCACTGGGGATGCCTCGTATGCTACGTCTGCTGGCCATAGGCGAGTGGACGCTCGTTCACTAGAGAGTGTACAATTGTACACCAGTACCCGAAGACTCGCAGATTTATTAGGTGGTGGACTAGACCTACCACCAATAGCGACGAGCATCCCCCCCGTCTGGCGACTCTGCCTCTACACGGTCCTCTATCTCATCGTCTAGATTGTGAAATAGGTCCAAGCCCGTAAAGCTCTCCAGCTCGTCTACGCTCACAGCAAGGCGCTTAAGGTTATCCTCACCACGTGCATACGCTCTATGCTCCGTTAGGAAAGCTATAGCATGGTATTCACCCTCGTTATCCTCCGCAAGTAGGGCCATCCAGTAGTACTTAGGTATGACGATGCGATTGCGCACACGGCGAGACTCGATTTGTCCATCAGCAATAGTCCCCCCTTTGGCCACATACATCACACGGCGCATACGGCTATTACGCCCCCAAGAGCGCACTTTCTCCTCAAGACGCTTCCAGACCCCACTATTATGCTCCTGCAGCTGAGGGCTGATATTAGAGTAGTAAAAAGTCTGCATATTAGCCTCTTTGGACCAAACACGGTCCTCGCTAGCTACGAGGTGCCCACGGCTGTAGCCCGAGCCACGGAAATCATTCTCTGTAGACAAACGCTGTGGCAACTTAGGGTCCCAGGCCCAGGTATCCATACGCCCTACCCTATCAGCGCTATTATCATCGTCGAAAGTAAAAGCTACCCAGCGGCTATGGTGCCGCTCAGCGTCATACTCCAATGAATAGTTCACCTGCCCATCGACCTCATGAACGACGAAGTACTGACCGCTCTGGCGGCTTAGACGAGGCAGCTCTAGACGCTCGCTGGCATCACTAGGGTATTCTACGCTAGAGGCTTCGCTCTTGGGCTTTTTGCCAGAAGTAGCCCGATAGCCACGCTCGAAGCCGTCCTTAAAGTCCGAAGCCTCACGGCTTAGGGTTTCGCCGATTTCTTTAGCTGGGTCTCCGCCATCTTTGTAGATTTGGTACCCCCAGAACCCTAGACCGATGATGGCTAGGAGGATTAGTTTCTTCATAATTTAGCTTGATGTATCGTGTATTGCTTATATCAATAATCAGGGCTTGATGAATGGCCCGATAGCCATGCACCAAGCCCTACACAGTGAATGCTCTAGAGATCTACTTTTTGGCGTCCTCAGCCTTGGGTGCTATCTCCTTGTAGTTTTCGTTGAGGTGCTTGATGAAGGCCTCTGTGATATCGAGAGCTTCGTCGGCATAGAGCACCGTAGCGTTGCTTAGGATGAGCTTATAACGGCCTCCATTGAAGAGCTTAAGCTCCTCCTGTATCTTCTTGATAAGGTCCTCCTGCATCAATGCCGTTTTCTGCGCTAGCTCACCCGAGAGCTGCTGATCTAGCTTAGCGGCTTCCTGCTGCAGACGCATCACACGCTCCTGCTCGCTCTTAGCCTGAGCATCGCTAGTAAATGCGTTTATCTGGGCCCGACGTTGGAAGTCCTCGGCCGCCTTTTGGAAGGCAGCAGCTTTGCTCTGCAAGCGGCTCTGACTAGCCTTGGTATCTGCCTCTAGTTTGGCCTGTATATCCTGGCTATACTTATACTGGCTCATCACAGAGTCCATACGTACATAGGCGATAGGTAGCTCTATGTCTTTGGCCTCGGCAGAGGCTGTCGTGGTGGCACTGCTAGTCTTAGTGGCTTCGCTACAAGCTCCTAGAGTGAGGAGGCTGGCGAGAGCTACGATAGCCGCCCCGATGAAATTCTGTCTATTCATATTTACGTGTTATAGTTTCGTTTATTAGGAGCTCTAGAGCTCACGTTCGGCAAGGCGCTCAGCGAGGTTGCGCTGCCCCTGAGCATCGCGGTGCTGCGAGGTGTGGCAGGAGATACCCTGATCACGTAGAGCCTGCTGGCTGCCTACATGCGAGCTCGGAAATTTACCATCCTTTTTGATTATGAGCTTTATAGAGAGCAAAAGCATCGTTAGCCCTAAGGCCACGAGGCAAAAGATTAGGTATATCATTTATCGTCGTATCTATATCATCAGTCTTTTTGACTATATTTGTATGGTGCAAAGTTAATACTTTAACTTGCATACGTCAAATACAACTCATTTAATATAACGTATATGGATATTAGACAGCTAAGCCCATCAAGCGTATGGGGCTACTTCTACGAGATTACACAGGTGCCTCGTCCTAGCAAAAAGGAAGAACGAATACTCGCTTACCTTGTAGACTTCGCCAAGAAGCATAACCTCAGCTACAAGCAAGATGAGGTAGGGAACCTCGTCATCAGCAAGCCCGCTACGCCTGGCTACGAAAACCGTGAGACCGTAGTGCTACAGAGCCACGTCGATATGGTGTGCGAGAAGAACTCCGATAAGGTATTCGACTTCGACAACGATGCCATCCAGACCGTTATCGATGGCGAGTGGCTAAGGGCCGACGGCACTACTCTAGGGGCCGACAACGGTATCGGCTGTGCAGCCGAGCTAGCCATCCTCGCTGCTAATGATATAGAACACGGCCCCATCGAGTGCCTATTCACCGTAGACGAAGAGACAGGTATGACGGGAGCTATGAACCTCAAGCCAGGGTTCTTCGATGGTAAAATCCTCATCAACCTAGACAGTGAAGACGAGGGCGAGCTATTCATCGGCTGTGCTGGTGGTATGGGGGTGAAGGCTACCTTCGACGTAGAGTGGAAGCCTCTGCATACGACCTTTGAGTACTATCGCGTATCTGTAAGCGGTCTACGTGGCGGGCACTCAGGAGGAGACATCCATGTGGGCCTTGGCAATGCCAACAAGCTACTAGCCCGCTACCTCTACGCTATCGACAGCAAGCTCAAGTGGGAGCTCTGCGAAATCCTTGGTGGCAACCTACATAACGCTATCCCTCGTGAAGCACACGCCATCATAGGCATTCTCCCCGAGCAAAAGGCTCAGGCTGTGGCACTACTAAACAAACTTGCCAGCGATGTTGCCGACGAGCTCAAGCGTGTAGACCCCAACGTCAAGTTCGCTCTAGAGCCTGTAGCACGCCCCGAGCGCCGTATCAACCAAGACACCAAGAAGCGTCTAGTACGCGCCCTCTATGCTTGTCCACACGGTGTACTCGGTATGAGCCACGAGCTAGAGAACCTCGTAGAGACCTCAAATAACCTAGCCTCCATCAAGCTCATCAACGACAAGATTGTCGTAGAGACAAGCCAGCGCAGCTCCACTGAGAGCCTACGTGACAGCACTAGCGAGATGGTGCAAAGCGTCTTTGCTCTGGCCGGTGCCAGCGTAGAGGTCCGCGACCCATACCCAGGCTGGAAGCCCAATGCGGACTCACCTATACTGAAAGTATCTGCAGAAGCCTACCGACGCCTATTCGGCAAAGAGCCAGCCGTCAAGGCCATCCACGCTGGGCTAGAGTGTGGTCTTATACTAGACGTATTCCCTGGGCTAGATATGGTATCTTTTGGCCCCACGCTGCGTGATGTGCACTCTCCTAATGAGCGTATCGAAATTAAGACCGTTGAGCTCTGGTGGCAGCACCTGCTCGAGGTCCTCAAGAGCATTCCTGCCAAGGCCTAATCTGGTAGAGTAGCCAAATAAGTAGAGGCTGTGGTCGGCTTAGTACCGACCACAGCCTCTGTTTTTGGGACTACTATCCATAAACGATAGGGGTAATTATAGTACCTTTGCAGCGCAAACTAATCGAACAAACAGATATGATACAACGACTTTATCCCCTGACCTTCGAGCCCCTGCTCAAGGAGATCATCTGGGGCGGACAAGACATACGCCCCTTCAAGGGTCTAGAGGCCAACGAGCAGAAGATAGGCGAAAGCTGGGAAATATCGCACGTAGATGACAACTACTCAGTAGTGGCCCAGGGCGAACTAAAAGGAGAAAACTTAGACACGCTCTTCCGCCAATACGGTGCACGCCTCGTCGGCGAGAGCGTCCTAAAGCGTTTCCCCGAACGCTTCCCTCTGCTGATTAAGTTCATCGATGCACAAGACAACCTCTCCATACAGGTACATCCCGACGATACGCTGGGTATGGCTCGCCACAATTCTTTTGGCAAGACAGAGATGTGGTACGTAGTGAAGGCTTCGCCTACAGCCAAGCTCTATAGTGGCTTTAGCAAACAGTCGAGCCCCGAGGACTATGTGCAACGCATTGCAGAGGGGACTATTATGGACATAATGCAGGAGTATCAGGTAGAGGCTGGTAATGTCTTCTTCCTCCCTGCAGGCCGTGTGCACGCCATCGGAGCTGGTTGCTTCGTGGCCGAAATACAGCAGACCAGCAATATTACCTACCGCATATACGACTACGATCGACGTGACGCCCAGGGGAACACCCGCGAGCTACATACAGAGCTGGCTAAGGATGCCATCGACTACACTCTACACGACAGCTACCGCACGGACTATACACCCATCAAGAACGAGCCTACACACCTAGTGAAGTGCCAGTACTTCGAGACCAACCTACTCGACCTTGACTCCGAGCTGGTGCGCGACTGGTCTACACTAGACAGCTTCGTTATCTACATCGTGATGGAGGGCAAGCTATCTCTTACAGACGATGCCGGCAATGTCCTGGAGCTACAGCAAGGTCAGAGCGTACTCGTCCCTGCCGAGGCTAAGGGCGTAACGCTCCGTCCCGAGGGCAGCTGCAAGCTGATGGAGACCTATATCCCCGAGGCTTAGACCACGCCTCGCCCACTAGAGGACTATACAGAGCAAGGGCTCGGAAAGTAGTGAATGACTTTCCGAGCCCTTGCTGTTTGTTGCTCGAGCCTCAGCCTTGGCGGCTGCGTAGGAAGGCCTCGGCTCGCTCTAGGTCCTCGGGCGTATCGATGCCTATAGTAGCACGCTGAGTATCCATCACTCGGATATGATAGCCAGCCTCGAGCCAGCGTAGTTGCTCCAGACTCTCGGCCTGCTCTAGAGTAGACATCGGCAGAGCACCCAGCTCTGGCAGGATAGCGCTACGGAAGGCATACAGCCCGATATGCTTGTAATAGGTGTGGTGCTTACAAAGGTTTGTACGCTCATTACGTAGGTAAGGGATTACCGAGCGGCTGAAGTATAACGCCCTACCCTCAGGACTACGCACCAGCTTAACGCCATTGGGGTCCTGGAGTATTTCGTCCGGAGTGTCCGCAGCAAAGGGCTCTGCTAGCGTAGCTATCTGACAGCTTGGGTCCTCGAAGGCAGCCAGCAACTGCTCTATCTGCTCAGGCTGCACGAACGGCTCATCACCCTGTAGGTTGAGGACTATAGACTCCCCCTGTCCTACACTTTGGTAAGCCTCTATAATACGATCTGTGCCTGAGCGGTGCGTCGTGGCAGTCATCACCACCTCGCCACCGAAGCTACGGACGCAGTCCTCTATCCGCTCATCATCGGTAGCCACCACCACTCGAGCCTCGGCACGTCTGGCCTGATCGACAACATGCTGTATCATAGGTTTACCTGCCAAGAGCGCTAAGGGTTTGCCCGGGAAACGTGTAGAGGCATAGCGCGCTGGGATAATAATCAAGACGTCTTTCATATTATATTCCGTGCTTATTATAGGTCTATGGTCATCCCCTCGTCGACAGCCGTAGTATTCGCGAAGACCTCTCGGGCCTGCTCTTCGAAGGGTTTTAACTTATTATGCCGTGCCGAATAGTGCCCGATGAGCAGGCGCTCCACACCGGCCTCTAGTGCCACCTGTGCAGCCTGGCGGGCCGTGCTATGATACGTCTGCTGAGCTCGAGCCTCATCGCCATCTAGGAAGGTCGCCTCGTGATAAAGCGTCCCCACCCCTCGGAGCTGCTCGTGCAGCTGTGGCAAATATATAGTATCGGTACAGAAGGCATAACTCCGAGGCTTGCGCCCAGGACGTGTCAGGCGTCGGTTGGGGATGAGCTCCCCTTCGTCATTCGTCCAATCCTCTCCCCGCAGGATATGCTGATACTGTGCTATCGGCACACGATAGAAATCGCAACTAGCCTTATCGAGATGCAAGGCCTGGCAGCGTTCCGTAAAGATATACCCCTGGCAAGGCATACGGTGCCGCAGGGGTACTGAGCACACCGTCAGGCTCTTATCCTCATAAACGGCTTGTGGCTCTCGGTCGTCATACTCGCGGATATCTAGAGGAAAGCCTATCCAGTCCAAGAAAAGGCTACGCATCCCCTCTATCAGCACCTGAGTACCCCGTGGCCCCACAATAGTAAGGGCGCGCGTACGGCCGAGCATACTCATAGAGGAGAGCAAACCCGGCAGGCCGAAGATATGGTCGCCATGGTGATGGCTTAAGAAGATGCATATAATTGACTCGAAGCATAGCTCCTGACGACGTATTAGCTGCTGAGTCCCCTCACCACAGTCCAGTAGATAGAGCTTGCCTCGTAGCTCTAGCACCTGCGAGGTAGGATTATGGCGCTTGGTCGGCAGGGCCGAGCCACAGCCTAGTATGTGTATCTTGAAGTCGGACATTTCAGTATAACTAGCGTCGTGTCTGGAAGAAACTTTGCATCAAGGCTCTAGCCTCCTCGGCCAATACGCCCCCACGCACAGCACAACGCTTAGGGATTATATTAGTGGAATAAACATGGTAGCCAAACTTTTCTTCGCTCGCCCCATAGATCACCTCTCGGACACGTGCCCAGCGGATGGCTCCGGCACACATAGCACAGGGCTCTATCGTTACGTATAGTTGGCAGTCGGGGAGATATTTGGCATCTAGGTGAGTGCTAGCAGAGCTAATACAGAGTAGCTCGGCATGGGCGGTAGGGTCGCTCAGGCGCTCGGTCTGGTTGTGTCCTCGGCTCACGATACGCCCCTCATATACGAGGACAGCTCCGATGGGCACCTCCCCCTCTTCGTAAGCTATGCGCGCCTCCTCTAGGGCGGCACGCATGAAGTGTTCGTCTGGGCTCATAGGCACATCTCCTCTTCACTAAACAGCATAGGTTGCTCCTCTTCGTAACGCAGTACCATCTGGCTTAGCAGTAGCTCACGTACGATACGTGCCTTAGTCTTAC
>JAXFXP010000094.1:0-18628 GCA_034091595.1 Porphyromonas sp. | reverse complement strand
CGACCGTCCTCTTGCTGGAGTATACTACGGATATGCTGGGCCTTAGGTTCGGCTTCTTGCAGCTGGGCAAAGTCGAATGGCTGTACAAATATCTTGTCCTGGGGAGCCTGATAGCCGGACACCGTCTGCACGAGCGTTATCTGCAAAACGACTTAGCTGGGGCTATCTCGGGGCTTGTGCTGGCTGGGGCTATACTGTATCATTTCGCTACGGGAGTAGAGCTCCAGTATGCGGCACCGTTGTGGCATCTACAGACTATTATCGCTACCTCGGGCTTTGCATTCGTTTATTACGTGGTGAGCAAGCTTGGCTCAGCAGCAGGGCGACTCAATACCTTGCTTGCTGATATGGGGCGTTATTCCTTACCTATTTACCTAACGCATTATTTCTTCTTGCCCAACTTCAGCAGTCTGATGCCCTGGATGCAGCGTGTGCAGAGCCCTGAGCTGGCTCTTTCGGCTGACTTATGGGTGGCATTGATTGGTACTGTAATGACGCTTATCCCTACTTGCCTAGTCGTGCGCTGGGTGATGACGAATAGGTATCTGGCTCTGCTCCTCTTCGGTGAGCCGCTACCGAAGTGATCGGTGGCTGGTGGGCAGTGGTTAGTAACTGACCACTGCCCACTGCCCACTAGCTAAAGCCCCTATTGCCAATTCCCTATAAATGCGTATCTTTGCAGCCGTTATACAATAAACAATAAGTTAAACTAAACGAGTTATGAACAACTACGAAACCGTTTTCATCCTTACTCCCGTTTTGTCTGAAGTTCAGATGAAGGAAGCGGTAGACAAGTTCATCGGTGTACTACAGGCTCAGGGTGCTGAGATTGTGAACCACGAGAACTGGGGCCTCAAGAAGCTGGCCTATGCTATCCAGAAGAAGTCTACAGGCTTCTACAACCTAGTAGAGTTTAAGGCTAATCCAGAGACGATCGCTGTCCTCGAGACTGCTTTCCGTCGCGATGAAGCTGTCCTCCGCTTCTTGACCTTCCGTCAGGACAAGTTCGCAGCAGAGTACGCTGTGAAGAGAAGAAACCGTAAGTCTCAATCAAACGCAAACTAAGACATGGCTGCACCATCAGAAATACGCTACCTTACTCCACTATCGGTAGACAAGACAAAGAAGAAGTATTGCCGCTTCAAGAAGCTTGGCATCAAGTACGTAGACTATAAGGATGCAGACTTCCTCAAGAAGTTCCTCAACGAGCAGGGTAAGATCCTCCCACGCCGTATCACAGGTACTTCGCTCAAGTTTCAGCGTCGTGTAGCTCAGGCCGTTAAGCGTGCTCGTCACCTCGCCCTGCTACCCTACGTAACAGACAATATGACTAAGTAATATCACCCTCAAGGAGACAGAATAACAATGGAAATTATTTTGAAAGAAGACGTACTCGGTCTCGGGTACAAGGATGACGTAGTAATGGTAAAGAACGGCTACGGTCGCAACTTTCTAATCCCTC
This sequence comes from Porphyromonas sp., assembly GCA_034091595.1. Classification (GTDB taxonomy): domain Bacteria; phylum Bacteroidota; class Bacteroidia; order Bacteroidales; family Porphyromonadaceae; genus Porphyromonas. The sequence goes on along the minus strand of JAXFXP010000094.1, from coordinate 17,166 downwards.
AGGGTAAGGCTATCCTAGCGACAGAAAGTGCTAAGAAGATCCTCGCAGAGAACCTCAAGCAGCGTGCACACAAGCTTGCTGCTATCAAGGCAGAGGCAGAGGCTCAGGCCGCTAAGCTACAGGGCGTGAAGCTCGTTATTGCGGTTAAGACAGGTGCCAACGATGCTATCTATGGCTCTGTAAGCAATATCCACATCGCAGAAGAGCTTGCTAAGCTAGGCCACGAGGTAGAGCGTAAGCTCATCACCGTAAAGGGTGTGAAGGCACTAGGCTCATACACGGCTGTAGTACGCTTCCACAAGGAAGTGGCTGTAGAGCTACCTTTCGAGGTAGTGAGCGAGAGCGCTCCTAAGACTGAGGACGCTCCTCAGGCCGAGTCTGCAGAGTAATAGCAAAGCATAGACCGACAAACAGCAAAGCTCCCCGATGCTGCATATAGCAGTATCGGGGAGTTTTTGTGTTCATAGATGAGGGACAGGGTGCTCTCTCTACTGAGCCCTGCTTATGGGTCTGTGAAAAAATATTTATGGGACATCTATAATGTCAATAACTTATTATATCTTTGCGCTTTCTGAAATAGAACGGAAATAAGTGTGAATACAATGATACCTACTACGCAAGAAACTCGGCGGAGCTATACGCCCCCGGAGGTTTACGTCTATGCTGTGCATAGGCGCCTCAATCTGATACAATGTGCTTCGCTAGAGCAGCCTGATGGTCTCCCTTTGGATATCATCGAGGATGAAGGCGAGCTATAATCACTCCCAACTCTACAGACAACTAGACTAAGATGATAAAAAGATGAGTAAATACCTATACTATTGGCTACTGTGCTTGATAGCCCTAGGTGCTACAGGCTGTTTGAGTGAGGATGACGTATCTCAGACCTCGAGTACGTCGCAGACCAAGGCCGAGTTTAAGGTCCTATCGGTCGTATCTCATCAGAGCGGTCAGGCCATAAGTCTGAGCCTCGACCTGCAGCAGAGTGGGGAGGACCTGCGTAGCGTACAGGCCCGTGAGGAGAGTGCTAGTGGTGCTCTCGACATGGTAGCTGTAGGTGCTACAGAGCAGATGCACCTCTACCTCTACAAAGAGGGCGACCCCGCCTCGCTCTCTACTGCTACCGTAACGTGGCAGGGGCGTACCGAGACGAGTATTAAGCTCGAGAAGATCGACTTCCGCCTCGCACCAGGCTATAGCTTCCGTATCGGTGATAATTGGCTAGTAGCTGGTGTCTTGGGGGGTAAGCTAGACCCTCAGACAGGACATATACAGATGGGGACGCCTCGTAGTGCCTCTGTAGCCAACGCCTTTGCCAAGGATGCTATGGTCGATATGCCTTATGCACTTGCATGGCAAAAGCTAAACATCCCTAGAGACAACTATGGCGTTATCCCACAGACGACGCTACAGCCTATGGGTACGCTGCTGCGCCTGCACTTCTATAGCGGTATGGCGGAGGACTATACGGCCTCTATGCTCCAGCTAGAGACGAATGCCCTGCGCCCTACGGGTGTTTTTGACCCGACGAGTGATAAGTCGCTAGGGGCGCTACCACGCTGGACGGCCGAGGAGGCTGAGTCTAATACTCCCCTTGTTTGGAACTACCGCCTTGGTGGTACAGGACGTAGCCTTACCTTGCCTGCGGGGTCTAGCTATGCCCCCGAGCGTACTCTATATCTATGGGGTATGCCTACGGCAGTACCCGAAGCGAGTACCAATACGAGTATCCGTCTAGATGTGGTGCCTACCTTGCATCCGGGTACGTCTACTATGCGTACGACCTACGAGAAGCGTGGCCATCGTATGCTCAAGAGTGGGCACAGCTATCGCCTGAGCAACGAGCTAAGCAGCGACTTGATGATTTCGGAGATTTACTATCAGTTCTCCAAACAGAATCAAGACCCAGCCAACAGCAAGCAGCAAAACTACTCCATTGTAGAGCTCTACAACCCTACAGCCAGCGAAATAGATCTAAGCGACTACGCTCTAGCTCGTCTGACTTATGGTGGTGCGTCATACAATAATCAGTACGTCTATACAGCGCAGGGCGAGGCTAGTAGAATGAGCTCGCTTGACCCTCGTCAGGCACAGATGCTTGCCCTATCCAATATTATGGGTACTGCTAACGACCTCGATGGCTTTAGTACAATGATGGGTACCAACATTTGGAACGATGCAAATACTCCCCGCTATAAAGTAGTCTATGGTACACCTTCGCTACGGCTCAAGCCTGGGCAAACCATCCTGCTCGCTGCTGATGGATACATCGGGCGAGATATGAAGCCTAGTAAGAATATCGAGCAGTTTAATGCAGCTCTAGCCTCCAACTCTAGTCTAGCCTCCAACCCTACAGCCGTAAAGGATATAGAGAAGCACTATCACCCCCGTGCAGGGATGCAGATAGACTCAGCCGTACGAGCTGGCTATGCACAGTCTATGGTAGCTATGGATAATAGTCGCTACATCAAGACTGCCCCTTCGCTGACCTCCGGATCTGGTGTCTTGCTGATGGATAATGGGGATGGTATTGCGCTTTTCAAAAGGGTTTATACGGCTGAGAAGGGACGTGATCTACATCTAGTGGATATCACTGCACCAGTGGGCAATGCTACTGCCTCGGCGACCTACCGACAGAAGCTCGTTACCGAGTACAATCAGCAAGTCAAAACGCCTATTAGCGCTCTGGATACACAAGCACCTATTGCTTATTCTATTGTCCGCACTGTAAAGTCTAGTTTTCCTCGTCGTGAGCTTGAGGCTAGCGAGTGGGGCGTAGCAGTGAGCGAGAATGGTGGTGTCAAGAGCCTAGGCACACGACATTATGTAGCGGGGCTTAGTCCCTTCGCCCCTGAGTACACGGGTTATAATGCGAGCAACAACCCCAAGGGCCTGCCCTTCTGGGGTAGTCGGAGCTTTACGGCTCCTCCTGCTAAGCAGTGGGATGCGCTACTTCCTACTGGGGAGAATGTCTTCACGGATGGTATTGCCGACGTAACGGGAGAATTCGTCCCTGCGCGCGTGGCCAGCGCTACGGCGACCGAAGAGCAAGATGGCTATCTGATCGGTAGTAGCTACGACGGCAACCTAGCTACCTACTACCACTCCAAGAATAGGAGTCAGAATCCGTCTTTCCCCATTACGCTGACCTACAATCTCTCCCAAGCAGAGACGATATCGTATATACTCTATCATCCTAGAGATTATTATGGTAGTATCAAACGCGTGGAGGTGCAGGTAACCTACGAGGATGGTACGCAGGCTTTGGTGCTCAATACCGATCTCGGAGCTCCCACCTCTCCGACACGTATTACATGGCCAGGTATAGAGAGTCGCAAAATCAAGAGCGTGTCTTTCAAGGTACACAATACACCCTATGGGGTATTGGCGGTAAGTGAGATGGAGTTTATGACGCGTAGCCAGACTTATATGGATACCTCGACGATCTTTGCCGACGTATTGCATACGCAGCTACGTCCGGGTATTACCTATGCCGAGATTATGGCTATTCCCGAACCATTCTACCGCGAGCTAGCCCGACAGATTTATCAAGGCACCTATCCTCGCGAGTTCCGCATCGCAGGCTACAAGAGCTATCCTGACCCTTCTGTCCAACGCGACTACAACCGTACACAGTACAACTATTCGCTCTATGATAACCCTACGGGGATCTCTGTTCAAAGGGGTGAACGTATTATCGTTTGGGTTGATAACCCCAGTGGTAACCCCATTTCTTTAGCAGTGCACGACTTCAATTTGGGTGGTGGCACACAGCAGTACAAACTCAACCATGGGGCGAACATTCTCAACATGTCCTACAGTGGCTTGCTTTATATCCTCTATCATAGTCGCGAGATGACACGTGGTGCTCTCCCTGAAGTACGCGTGCATATTGCTGGGGGCAAGGTCAATGGCTACTACGATAGCGAGAACCCCAAGCACCGTGGCCGTTGGACGGAACTCCTAAGTAAGGCTGTAGATCCTCACTTCGATGTATTGAGTCGGTATGCCCACTTGATTTATCCAACGCAGAAATTCCGCAACCTAGTTGCAGATCCTGCGCCACTCCTGGCTATGTACGAGCGCTTTATCATAGGCGAGTGGGAGCTTATGGGGCTCGTGAAGTATGGACGGACCTTCAATAACCGTATGGAGTGCCGCGTGATGTATGATGCCTATATGAATGCGACTAACTATCGTACGGCATACAACACGAGTACTATGCATATTATGATGAACCCCGAGCGTATGAGTCAGGAGCCTTGGGGGGCAGCACACGAGATGGGGCATATAAACCAGACTGTAGGGTTCAACTGGGGCGGTATGATAGAGGTAACGGTGAATGTTTTCGCCTCTTATGTGCAGTTCGTAACGCTTGGCAATACCTTCCGTGGTCTGCAGCCTGGTGAGGACTGGTTCACTCGTGGGTGGAATCGTCTGCTAGAGAAGCCCGGTGTTACGCTCTCGATGATGTCTAAGGATGGCGACCCTGTAACCTCTATGTTCCAGCTAGAGCTTTACCTGGGTCAGGTGCTGGGCAAGACGCCGACGAAGATGGCGGACAAGGGAGGCTTTTATCCCGAGCTCTTCGAGCTACTACGCCAGGCCAATGCGAGCATTAATAATACTACAGATAAGCCTGACTTCAACGGCAACCAGCAGGCAGATTTCGTCTACTACGCCTCCAAGGCTGCGGGGCTAGACCTAACGGACTTCTTCGAGCGCTGGGGCTATCTACGCCCTGTGAATGATGTAGGGTTTGTCAATACGTACGATCACAAATTCCGCATTACGCTGACGCAGCAGAAAGTCGATGAGGTCAAGGCTAAGATACGCTCCTTGGGCTTGCCTAAGCCTGGGGTAGCCTTCGAGTACATCACTACCCGCAATATGGATATGTTCCGTACGCCCCGCCCCGTGGTCCCTGGCACGGCTACTCGTGATGGTCAGACACTACGCTTCACGGGCTGGCAGAATGTCGTTGCTTGGGAGGTCGTAGATGCCTCGGGCAGTCTCGTCTATACCTCTACGGGCTGGCATCAGGACTTCGCAGCCAATGTCGCAGGCTTTAGCCTGCCCGACAATATTCCTTGGCAGACGAGTTACCGTGTGCGTGCTATCTCGGCTAAGGGCCAGCGTACGGTGGTAACGCTGTAGCGAGTGGTCGGTGATCAGTGGTCAGTGGCTGGCGCACGCCACTGGCCACCGACCACTGCTTACTAGCCACTGCCCACTAACCACTAATAATCACTACCTTTGTGTAACCAACTATAATTATTAATAAGTATGTTACGTAGTATCGTTAAACGTGGTGTATTGGCGGTAGCGTGCCTTCTGGCTGCTACGACCGTCAGTGTGGCGCAGGATGTGCCCGCACTACCTATCGACCCTGCGGTGAAAATAGGCAAGCTAGACAATGGGCTTACCTATATCATTCGTAAGAATCAGCATCCAGAGGGGCGAGCACACTTCTACATTGCTCAGCGTGTGGGCTCTATGCAGGAAGAGGAAAGCCAGCGAGGTCTAGCGCATTTCCTAGAACACATGGCCTTCAATGGCACCAAGAACTTCCCTGGTAAGACAATGACCAGCTGGCTGGAAACCATCGGGGTTAAGTTTGGCGCTAACCTCAACGCTTATACGGCCTTTGACCAGACCGTGTACGAGATTATGGATGCCCCTGTAGCACGTCGGACTGTAGTGGACTCTTGTCTGCTCATTCTGCACGACTGGGGTAGCGCTATCAGCCTCGAAGAAAAGGAAATCGATGCCGAGCGTGGCGTGATACAGGAGGAGTGGCGCTCACGCAATACCGGTAACCTACGTGTGATGACCAAGACCATCGAGGATGCCTTCCCAGGCCTACGCTATGGCAACCGTATGCCTATCGGTACTATGGAGGTGGTGCGTAACTTCAAGTACGATGAGCTACGTAATTATTACAAGCGTTGGTACCGCCCAGACCTACAGGGTATCATCGTAGTAGGGGATATAGACCCCGATTATGTAGAGGCTAAGATCAAGAGCCTTTTCGGTGGTATCAAGGTGCCTCAGGGCGCTCCCGAACGTACCTATCTACAGGTGCCCAAGTTCCAGGGGGTGCGTGCTAGCGTAGCTACTGACAAGGAGGCCGTAGGCTCACGGGTATCTATCAACTTTATCTCTGAGGCGATGCCCAAGAATCTCCGAGCCAGCCAGGCAGGTCTTGTTACGGATTATATTCTGAATATCATCAGCTCTGTCGCTGCTGAGCGCTTCGGGGATATTGTCAAGAAGCCTAATGCACCTTTCCTCAATGCGAGCTTAGAGCATGGCGACTTCATCATAGACAAATCTCAGATGGCACTAAGCTTCTCTGCTATTGCGGCAGATGGCAAGAGTGATATAGCCCTCAAGGCCCTTGTGGCCGAGGCTGAGCGTCTTGCTAAGCATGGCATCACTGCTGGTGAGTACGACCGTGCTAAGCGCGAGGCTATGGCGAACCTAAAAAAGCTCTACGACGAGCGTGAGAAGCGCAAGAATGGGGCTTATATAGAGGAATACACAGAGTACTTCCTCAATGGTGGCTATATCCCAGGTATCGAGACAGAGTACCAGATGCTTACGGCTATTGCCGACCAGATCCCTGTAACAGTATTCAACCAGGCTATAGCTCAGGCGCTCTCGGCCAAGGATAATATCTTCGTGTCTATCACAGGCCCAGAGAAGGAGGGCATCAGCTATCCTACTGCTGAGCAGCTCGTGGCTAAGTTCAACGAATACCGTGCGCTGCCCGTAGAAGCTCTCAAGGAAGAGGTAAGCAATACCAAGCTCATCGACAAAGCCCCCAAGGCTGGTCGTATCGTCAAGGAAAACAAGCAGGGCAAGTATGGCTCTACCGTGTGGACGCTCTCTAATGGCATCGAGGTCGTAGTACTGCCTACGACGCACAAGGAGGACGAGATACGCTTCACGGCTCAGCGCTCTGGCGGTACCTCTACCTTCGGCCAGAAGGATGCCCTAGAGCTACGTGCTATGTCTGGGGTTATCAACCTCGGAGGGCTAGGTAAGTTTGATGCTAGCGCCCTAGGTAAAGCGCTCTCTGGACGTATCGCTAGCGCCTCTGCTGGCATCGGTCTGACGAGCGAAACGCTAGGCGGTAGCTCTACGAAGGCAGACCTAGAGACGATGATGCAGCTACTGTACCTCAACTTTACGGCCAAGCGTAGCGACAAGGAAGCCTTCGCAGCTTATCAGGAGAAGGCTATCAATATGCGTAAGATGATCGAGGCTAACCCTATGGGCTCTGTTTCGGACAGTATTGCTCGTGCGCTGTATCCTCATAACCCTGAGCTACAGAGTATGACCGAGGCCGAAATCAAGGCCATCAACTACGAGCGAATTATGCAGATGTACCAGGAACGCTTCGGTAATGCGCATGGATTCAAGTTCGTTTTCGTGGGTAATATCGACCTCAAGGCTTTCCGTCCGCTCGTAGAGACTTATATCGCCTCTCTGCCAGCCAAGAAGGGTATCAAGGCTGCCGATATGAGCAAGTACCCACAGGAGCGTAAGGGTACCTACACCAACCACTATACCAAGAAACAGGAGACGCCCATGGGCTTCGTCTTCGATTATTATAGTGGTAAGCTAGAGTATAACCAGCGCAATGTGTTGGCTATGAGAATCCTTAGCGAGGTACTCGACCAAGTGTACGTGGAGACTATCCGTGAGCGTGAGGGCGGTACCTATGGTGCTAGCACCGATACAGGCCTCTCGTACGAGCGTAAGGGACAGGCCAATGTGCAGGTAGTCTTCCAGACTGACCCTGATAAGGCTCAGCGCCTCAACCAGGTAGTAAACGAAGAGCTACAGCGTGTAGCCCGCGAAGGGGCTGACAAGGCTAAGTTCGACAAGGTGATTGCCAATATGGAGAAGAACTTCGCCGAAAACCAAAAGGAAAATGGCTATTGGGCAAATCAGCTGATGACCTACTACTACCACGGTCTAGACAACCATACAAGCTACCTCACTACCCTAAAGGCTATCACGCCTGCCGAGGTAGGTGCACTTCTCAAGCAACTCCTCGACCAGAAGAATACTATCGAGGTGATGATGCTACCTGAGAAGAATTAGTAGTGAATAGTGGTCAGTGGTCAGTGATCGGTTACTAACCACTGCCCACTGATCACTAGCAAGGGCTAGCCGAAAAGTTCGGCTAGCCCTTGTTGCGTTTATGGCCACCTAATAGGCAGACCAAGGGCCGCCTATTAGGTGGCCCTTGGTCTGCCTACCGAGCGACCGATCGTCCACCTACTAGGTGACTGAATGGCGCTTATGTGAGGGGACTAGTAGACCCATCAGAGGCATTAATATCCTCTGGGAAGCTCTTGGAGTGGGCAATATCGTATAGTAAAAGACCTATACTTCGAGAATAATATCCCCTATAAGATTATAAACTACACTGGTGATAGGTTTGAGGCAATACCTACCGACGATTTCAGTGAAGAGAATGCTCAGAAGTCGGGCTTTAGCTATACGAGGAAGTATGTCTTTAGGAAAGTAAAGTTGTAGCTAGGGGCTAGTTGTCGGTGGCTAGTTGTCGGTGGTCGGTGATCAGTCCCTAACCACTGACCACTAGCCACTAACCACTTACTACAGGCTTTGCTTGCCCCGTTCGTCCATTGATCACTAATCACCAGAGCTGTGCTAGCCTAGCTAGTGCAGCTCTGGTAATATATGTTGGCTGTGTAGCGTTACCTTTTTGTGCTTTTGCTGAGCTTATGCAAAAGATGTTACGTAGAGACGATACTCCGACAGATAATTATGTGTTGGATGGGTTTTAGACATAATGGTACTATATTTTATAATTGCATTATCTTTTAATAAGGAGAAAGGGCTTATTTGAGCTCTTAGAGTGCATAGTTTTTTGGATGGATGGGTTGGAGATGTTATCTTTGCCTCTGGATATTGATGATATGAGCAATATAAGAAGATGATAGAATACTGGCCGTGGCTAGATGTTAGCAGTACAGATTCTCCTCTAGAGAATAGCTGTATGGCTAGCTCCTCTGCAGGGATATGCAGGGGTGAGAGGCACGGATATAGTTTACAGGTAGTATAAACATCATTACTAATAAAATAAGGATATGAAACGAAAGTTCTTAGGAGCTATGTCGCTCGTTGTAGCGCTGCCCTTCGCTGGAGTCCTCTCTGCGACGGCTGCCGAGAGCGTGGCGACGGCCCCCGCTGCCAACGTGCAGCAGGGTAAGACAATTACCGTCAAGGGTAAGGTGCTCGACAAGACTGGCGAGCCTATCATCGGCGCCAACGTGCGCGTCGTAGGTACTGCCTCTGGTGCTAGCACAGACCTCGATGGTAACTTTACGCTGACAGTGCCTGCTAATGCAAGCCTAGCTATCTCGTATGTAGGTATGAAGCCTCAGACGATTGCTCTAGCTGGTCGTACGCAGCTAGAGGTGGTACTAGAGGATGAGTCCCAGAGCCTCGATGCCGTAGTGGTTACCGCCCTCGGTATCAAGCGTAGCCAGAAGGCACTATCGTACAACGTGCAGGAGATGAAGAGCGATGCCCTCACCACGGTGAAGGATGCCAACTTTATGAATGCCCTAAGTGGTAAGGTAGCTGGTGTAAACATCAATGCCTCTTCGTCTGGTATCGGTGGTGCTACCCGTGTAGTAATGCGTGGTCCTAAGTCGCTAAACCAAAGCAACCAGGCACTCTACGTTATCGATGGGGTGCCTATGTTTAACGTCAATGGTGGTGAGACAGGCGGTTGGAATGCTGGTCAGCCCAAGGGTGAAGGTATCTCGGACATTAACCCCGATGATATCGAGTCTATGAGCGTCCTCTCGGGTCCTGCCGCTGCTGCCCTATATGGCTCTAGTGCTGCCCAAGGGGTAATTATGATTACCACCAAGAAAGGTAAGGAGGGTAAGGTATCGGTGATGCTGAGCAACAGTAGCTCGTTCTCTAACCCCTTCGTGATGCCTAAGTTCCAAAACGAATACATCAACAACCCAGGCGAAACACGTTCGTGGGGAGCCAAGCAGGCTAGCCGCTTCGGTGCCTATGACCCCAAGGATTTCTTCAATACGGGTACTAGTATCCTCAACACCGCTTCGCTAACCATTGGTAACGACAAGAATCAGACTTATCTCTCTGTCGGCACCTCCAATGCTACGGGTATTATCCCCAACTCTGCTTACGATAAGTACAACTTTACTTTCCGCAATACAACTAAGTTCCTACAGGATAAGCTGACGCTGGACTTCGGCTTCAACTTCATCAAGCAGGACGACAAGAACCTCATGGCACAGGGGCAGTACTTCAACCCTCTGGTGCCTCTATACCTCTTCCCTCGTGGCGAGAGCTTCGACGCTGTGCGTACCTTCGAGATCTGGGACCCTGTCCGCAAGATTTATACGCAGAACTGGGGCTACGGCAACGACTACCAGATGCAGAACCCTTACTGGGTGGCGCACCGTATGAATCGTACCAGCAACAAGAAGCGCTACATGGGTAACATCAACCTGAAGTATCAGGTCCTCGATTGGCTAGACGTTACGGGTCGTGTGCGTGCAGATGTGAGCAACACGCTCTACGAAGACAAGCGCCATGCCTCTACGATTATGATCTTCGCCCACTCGCCTGCTGGTTACTATGGCTACGACAAGGGTGAGGATATCGCTGTATACGCTGACCTGATGGCCAACATCAATAAGACCTTCGGCGAGGACTATAGCCTCAGTGCCAACGTGGGTCTATCGACCAACCGTACCTACAGCGAGTCTCGTGGCTTCTGGGGAGGTCTGCGCAATATACCTAACTTCTTCATCCCTCAGGAGCAGGACTATGGCACGCCTACCAATGCTAACCGTGCCACTTACTACGACCATCGCCACGTTACCAACTCAGCCTTTGCTAGTGCCGAGCTTGGCTATAAGCGTATGCTTTATCTAACGCTTACGGGCCGTAGCGACTGGGACTCTGCTCTCGCCTACACGAGCAGCAACCCATTCTTCTATCCCTCGGTAGGTCTATCTGGTATCATCAGCGAGATGGTACAGCTACCTGATTGGTTCGATTATCTCAAGGTACGTGGCTCTTGGGCTAAGGTAGGTTCGCCTATCCCACAGCAGCTCTCATCACCTTACCGCTACGAGTACGACCCTGCTACGCAGAGCTATGCCACGGTAACGTATAAGTTCCCCGAGCAGTTCAAGCCTGAGATGACAACCTCTTGGGAAGCAGGGGTAACGGCCAAGTTCTTCCGCAATAAGCTGAGCCTCGATGCTACTATTTACCAGTCTAATACGCACAACCAGACCTTCCCTGTAGCTTATACACAGGAGCCTGGTTACTCTAGTATCTACATACAGGCTGGTGATGTGCAGAACCGTGGTATTGAGCTTTCGCTAAGCTACAACCAGCAGTTTGGCAAGGCTTTCGACTGGACCACGACGGTAACATTCTCAGCTAACGAAAACCGCATCAACGAGCTCTACGAAGGGCTAGACAACCCTATCAGCAAGGGCGGTCTTAATGGTGCTACCATCTACCTGCGTCCTGGTGGTACGATGGGTGATGTGTACATCGATAAGGCTGTTAAGCGTGACGCTGAGGGCAACCCTATCCTAGATGCACTAGGTAATATGAACGTAGAGACGCTCTCTACCCCACGCTATGCTGGCTCTGTACTGCCTAACGCTAACCTCGGCTGGCGCAACGACTTCTCTTGGAAGGGTCTCAATTTTGGTTTCCTCCTGACAGCTCGTTTCGGGGGTATCGTGCTTTCGCAGACACAGGCTATCCTGGATAGCTTCGGGGTATCACAGGCCTCTGCCGACGCCCGTAACAATGGCGGTGTACCATTCAACAAGGGGACTATCGATGCACAGAACTTCTACTCTGCTATAGGTGGTGAGTCTCCACTATGGAGCGAGTATATCTACGATGCTACCAACGTGCGTCTGCAGGAAGCTTTCGTATCGTATACGTTGCCCAAGAAGTGGTTCAAGGACAAGGTAAACGTTAGCCTCGGTCTGACGGCTCGTAACCTCCTAATGATCTACAACAAGGCTCCATTCGATCCCGAGGTAACAGCGTCTACTGGTACTTATTACCAGGGCTTCGACTACTTCATGCAGCCTAGCTTGCGTAACTTCGGTTTCAACGTCAAGGTACAGTTCTAATCTATACATAGAGCAATTACAATGAAACAAAATATCACTAAGAGCACGCTTGTAGTGCTGGCCTCAGCAGCGACGCTGTTTCTGGGCTCTTGTACCTCAGGCTTCGAGGAGGTGAATGACCCTCGCGAGAAGGCTAATGCAGAGCTCCTCGGGCGCGACAACTACAACGTTGCCTCATTTATGGCCAATATCCAAGACGCCGCTTTCCCTCAGCAGGAAAACGAGGCGCAGATGACTAATGACCTTATTGGTCGCTACCTTGGTCGCTACTTTACCTATACGGTTGGTGGCTGGAGCGGTAAGAGCTTCGCTACCTTCAATGCCCCTGAGGGCTGGGTGCGTTGGCCTTATCGTAATATGGTCCCTAAGATTATCGCCAACTTCAATGACGTTAAGCGTCTAGCTGGTGATAACTATGCTAACGACATCAACTACAACTGGGCGCTCATTACACGTGCTCATTCTTTCCTACAGATGACCGACATCTACGGTCCTCTACCTCTAGGTCTAGACCCTAAGAATCCTACGGCTTACAACAGCCAGGAGCTTATCTACAAGCAGCTTATCGCTGACCTAGATCAGGCTATCGCTTACATCGATGCCAATAAGGTGGGGGTAGTAGCTGCGCTCAAGAATACGGACGAGTTCTATGGTGGCGACTTCGCTAAGTGGCGTCGCTTCGCCAGCTCGCTCAAGCTGCGTATGGCCGTACGTATGCGTCTGGCTGCTCCAGACTTTGCCAAGGAGGTAGCTGAGAAGGCTGTTAAGGAGGGCGTGATCGAGTCTAACAGCGACAACCTAGTACGCTACTACAATCCACTGGGTATCTACAAGACTAGTGTAGAGTGGGGCGACAGCCGTATGTGTGCAGACCTAGATAGCTATATGAATGGTTATAACGACCCTCGTCTGGCTAAGTACTTCAAGCCTGCAGCTACTCAGACGACACGTAGCATCATCGGGGCACTTGCAGGGTCCAACATCGGTAACAAGGACATCGCCGTGAAGCTATACTCAGCAGCCAATGTAGAGCGTACTAGTGGTGAGCCCTTCGTTACGGCTGCCGAGATGTACTTCTGCCGTGCCGAGGGTGCTCTCTATGGCTGGAATATGAATGGTGAAGCTCAGGCTATGTACGAGGCTGGAGTGAAGGCATCCTTCGAACAGTGGGGTGCTGGCGACGCTGCAGGCTACCTTGCTAATAACTACAGCCAGCCTATGGCTTATAATGATGCTACCGGTGGTTACGGCTCTAGCCTAGCCTCTCCTAGCAACATCACTATTGCATGGGACGCTAATGCCGACAAAGAGCTTAACCTCGAGCGTATCATTACGCAAAAGTGGATAGCGCTATTCCCCAATGGCCAGGAAGGTTGGACGGAGATACGCCGTACGGGCTATCCTAAGATCTTCGACATCCAGACCAGCAAGAACGGCTACAACCTACGCACGCCTAACCGTGTGCCATTCGACAGCGAAGAGAAGGTAAACAATCCTGCAGCTTATGCTGCTGGTGTTGCTCTCCTGGGCGGTGCTGATAACTACGCTACGCCTATGTGGTGGGACCGTACTAACTAAGATGACAATAAGACAATGAAGAATATCAAATCAATCCTTGCCCTCTCGCTAGGGCTAGTGTCGCTAGCTGCATGTAGCAAGTGGACAGACACGGAGATCAAGAATCCCACTGATTTGACCAGTAGCAACAAGAGCGATGCTTACTATGCTAAGCTTCGCGAGTACAAGAAGAGCGACCACGAGGTAACCTTCGGCTGGTTCAGCGGATGGACGGCCAAGGGCTCATCGCTACAGAGCTCGCTGGCTGGCCTACCAGACTCGATCGATATTATATCTATGTGGGGTGGTTGGGGCAACCTAGACGAAGCCAAGAAGGCTGACCTCAAGCACTTCCAGGAGGTGAAGGGCGGTAAGGCGCTCATCTGCTTCCTCATCCTTGATATTGGTGCCTCTATCACGCCTGAGCTAACTGATGCCAAGAAGGCTGAGTACGCAGCTAAGGGTATTGCCGAGGATAAGATGTGGACGACATGGCGCCACGAGTTCTGGGATTGGTCTACAGAGGATACCGAGGCTGGGCAGGCTAAGCGCATCGCCTCTGCCGAGAAGTACGCCAATGCCATATGCGATACTATCTACAAGTATGGCTACGACGGTTTCGACCTCGATGCTGAGCCTAGCTACAGACACCCCTTCCACACCGACTACGAGATGTGGAAAAAGCCTGGTGGCGGTGCCCCCGACTATGCTCCTGCCGAAGCTTTCGTCAAGGCTATGGGTAAGCGCATCGGGCGTAAGGCAGAGACCGAGGAAGGGCGTAAGAAGCTCTTCGTGATCGACGGTGAGCCCGAGGCTTTCTCTGGAGAGTTTGCCCACTACTTCGACTACTTCATCTCTCAGGCTTATGGAGATGGCAATGTGCCTGCTACTTGGCGCCTCTCTAACCTAATGCGATCTTACGGAGAGACGCTCGGAGCTGAGGAGGTGATCAAGCGCTGGATCATCACAGCTAACTTCGAGAGGTATGCCTCTACAGGTGGCGCTCCCGATGGTCAGCTACTAGCCTTTGCAGCTTATCAGCCTACGTGGGAGGGTAAGAGCTACCGCAAGGGTGGTGTAGGTGCTTTCCGCTTCGATATGGGCTATCGTGTCAGCGTACCTGATCATGTACAGGGCTTCTCTATGAAGGATGTACAGGGCACTACGCATCCCTGGATGCGTAAGGCTATCAAAATTATGAACCCAGTAATAGAATAAAGACGATGAACTATATTAAGTATATCGCACTCTCGGGCCTAATAGCTCTGGCGAGCTGTAAAAAGGACAATGCCGAGTATAGCATCCTACGCGAGCAAGCCTTCATCTCGCAGACGGATACCAAGGGCGGTACTACAGCGACAGTTAATGTGGCTGCTGATAGTCCTGAAGGCTCTACGCAGAGCATCAATGTACGTCTCTCTGACATAGCTCAGACGGATCGTAGCTTCAAACTAGAGCCATTTACTGCTGAGGAGCTAGCAGCCTATAACAAGGCCAACGGTACAGCCTACGTACTACTTGCCAAGGAGCGCTATACCATCGCTAAGGAGACTGTTACGGTCAAGGCTGGTAGCTCTATCTCTGAGGCTGTGCCCGTAACGATACTTCCGCTAAGCAAGGAAGAGGAAAACTCGGGTGAGCTCTATACGCTACCCCTCAAGCTACGCAGTACCGATAATAGTGCACTCCTAGCAGGGGGCGACGAGTTTATCTACGTGGTGAAGCCTACTCTGATCAACTCTGTACCCGTCCTCGGCACAGACCCCAAGGATAGAGTATATCGTAAGGCGCTCGTACATAAAGTACAGCCTATAGCACTATCGCAGTGGACAGTAGAGTTCCGTGTGAATATGTCTGGTCTGACCAAGAACAACCAGGCTATCTTCGGTAGCTGGGGCTCTGGCAACTCCGAGATCTATATCCGCTTTGGGGACGCTGCTACGCCATTCAACACGCTGCAGGCTAAGTTTGGTGGTACACAGTTCGACCGTTCGAACCTCGAGTTTGAACCTAACCGTTGGTACCATGTGGCCCTCGTTTACAATGGTACGACTGTAGCGCTCTATATCGATGGCAAGAAGGACCTCGATACCGACAAGGTAGCAGGTAATGTCTTCAACCTCGGTGAGACTCTGCATATAGCGGGCTCAGGCGGCGAATGGCTCGTCAATGGGATGATGCTTCAGGAAATGCGTGTATGGAGTGTAGCTCGTACACCTGCTCAGATCAAGGAATCCGAGTTTGGCGTATCGCCTAAGACTCCAGGCCTACTGCACTACTGGAAGATGAACGAAGCGACCGGACGTGAGCTCAAGAACTCTGTCGCTGGTGCTCCTAGCGCTTTCGTCCTTACTGGTAGCGATACGGAGGCTACTCCACGCTGGCTCGATAATGTACGCTCTGATGGTAAGGGCCGTACGAAGATAGACTAATTGTACCAACAGCTGTTTCGGGAGCTTGCTGCCCTAATGGCACAGCTCCCGAACGCTAAACACTAAGTATTTAGAGATGAAACTAAAATCAACATTGGCCTATAGTCTAGGGCTAATATCTGTATTAGGGATAGCCTCGTGTAACAACGAGCCTTTCCCCGAGGGAGACCCTCTCTTCCCTACTGCTACGACGGAGATTACAGGGCAGGCCACTTACCTAGCAGCCCCCAAGGCCAACAACATCGCTATGGAGGCCTTCTTTGCGGATTATCAATATCTAGGCTCTACGTTGTCTAGAGGTGAGGCTGCGACCTTCAGTATCAAGCTTGCAGAGCCAGCTAAGGCTAAGACAACAGTCAAGCTAGAGCTCGTGCCTGCTGCTGAGGTTATGGCTGCCTACGAAAAGATCTATGGTGACAAGACAGGTGTCGTAGGCGTTGCTCCAGATGGCCTATTCGCCCTAGAGAATGCTACAGTAGAGATAGAGGCTGGCAAACAGGAAGCTACAGCTACTGTCGTTTGGGGAGATAAGACACCTATAGAGAATATCAAGACTGATGGTAAGTATCTAGCTGGCGTACGTGTTGCCTCCACTACAGAGGGTAGCCTTACGCAGAAGTTTAATACGGTCTTTGTAGGGCTAAAGCGTAGCACGCTGTATTACAAGCCTATCAATGATACTAACTTCTCAGCCTTTACAAAAGTACCTTACACCGACCTTACAGCAGAGCCAGAGAGCATTTATGGTGTAACCTATGGTCCATCTAAGGCTTTCGATGGTAGAGCGACTACAGGCTGGCTCACGACAGAGAAGCTGTATACTATCGACTTTAACGAGGACGTAGCACTCCGAGGTCTGCGTATAGCTGCTATCGGAGGGGGCTTCTCTTACTATTCAGCACAGGCCGTCAAGATAAGCTTCTATGACGCTAACGGTAATCTGTTGCTAGGTCTAGCGGAGAGCGAGCTCAACTCGTTTACCT
>JAXFXP010000093.1:0-7871 GCA_034091595.1 Porphyromonas sp. | reverse complement strand
TCTAGTATTACTAGGCCCACTAGTCTCACTAGGCCGACTAGTACTAGCGCTAGTATTCCTAGTGAGACTAGGGCTACTAGGGTTACTAGCGCTAGTAGGGACACTAGACCTAGCGTACGCCAGCCACTGCTCGCTAGCCCTCCTTATCAAGGATATAGGTATAGATAGGGTAATGGTCGCTGCCACGGGCGGAAACGTCGACCTCCGTCAAGAGAGGTGTGAAGGCCGCACCTACTAGGATGTGGTCGATACGTACCCTAAAGTAGCGACTTCGGAAGCTAATACCCAGACCGTTACCAGCCTTGGTAAAAGCATTCGTCAGCCCTTTGCCGATCTTACCTACGGCATAGGATACGGGCGTATCGTTGAAGTCCCCGCAGACGATAGTACGTTCGCTACCTGTCTTAGTGATGTATTCGTGGATTCGGTTCGCTTGATAGTTGTGCTGCAGGAAGACAGGCCCTAGGCGGGACTGCATAGCGTCCTTGAGAGCGAAGCCTTCTCCCTCGGCCACGAGCTTCATATATTCCTCACCTGTAGAGGGCGGTAGGCGGAAGCTCTCTAGGTGTAGGTTGATGACTTTGGTGGGGCGCCCCTCTATGTCTACGGTCCAGGCTGCTGCGCCGTTTGCCCGCGAGTCGATATC
Organism: Porphyromonas sp.; assembly: GCA_034091595.1. Lineage (GTDB taxonomy): Bacteria > Bacteroidota > Bacteroidia > Bacteroidales > Porphyromonadaceae > Porphyromonas. The sequence goes on along the minus strand of JAXFXP010000093.1, from coordinate 7,225 downwards.
GATACGCTCCCCCTCAGAGATGGGGTAGCGTGAGAGTATCATCAGACGAGAGCCTCCGCCCTGGGCTGCGATGGTCTCTATGTAGGGATATTTACCCCCTAGGTAGGCTTTTATCTGCTCCTCGGTAACGCCCCATTGGCTGTCCCCTGCAGTAAGCGCTTCCTGTAGGCAGATGATATCGGCCTCACTACTGCGCAGATAGAGCAGGCACCTATTGGGCTTGCGTACTGAGTGGCGGGCGAAGCCGAATGCGCAGACATTGTAGCTTAGCACTTTTAGGGGCTTTGCCTCGCCCTGCTTGCTCAGCACCTCGTGCGTAGCCGAGCGATTGATGGGGAAGTAGGCGCTGAGACTGCCCCACGAGAGGGCATAGACAGCCATCAGGGCGAGGAGCATACGCCAGTTGAGGCGTAGTATCCAGTAGAGCGTGGCTAGTATCATCCCTCCGAGAAAGAAGGGAAAGAACATCCCCATTAGGGCTACCAACTCTATGCGTGCAGGTGGTATATAGGGAGCCATAGCCGCCAAGAGGTATAGCCCCACGGCTACTAGGGTGAGGATATAGCTGATATAGCGAAGTAGTGCGCGAAGGAAATTAATCATAAAATCGTCCCACAGTATTAGAGCTTATGTAGGTAGTCTTTTTCGTCATTGCTTAGGCTCTTATAGCCACTGCTGCGCAGCTTGTCTAGGATGCGCTCGCGCTCTAGTGTATGTAGCCCCTGTGTGCTGTGGCGTCTCTGCCATAGTGCTGCGACAGCTCCAGCGACAGCACCACCAAGGTGCGCTAGCCCACCCCCGATATTGTCGCTGAGGACAAGGACGCTCAGCGTATAGCAGAGGCTGATGAAGAGGAGGAAGTTAATCTTATAACGCTTCCCGAGGCGTATTCGTCTGCGTGGATGCAGACAGCCGAGATAGAAAGCCAAGGCGCATATCCCAGCCGAAGGTCCTATGATGCCATAGAGTGTCGCCCCCGAGAGTATATAGCTGAGCCACTCTATACAGAGGCTGTAGCACAGTGCTCCTGCCAGCGAGCCTAGGACGAAGATAAGGAGGTAGCGCCAGCCGCTTAGCCTTAGGCGCTCGTACTGCTGAGCTAGTAGCCATAGGATGAGAGCGTTAACGACGAGTGTCTCCCCTCGCTGGTGCATCCAGGGGTAACTAATAATCCCCCAAGGATAACGGGTGAAGCCGTCTAGCCCTGGCGCATAGACGAGCGCATCGCTCCATAGAGGGGACAGCTGTCCCGCACGTAGGGCTAGATATAGCCCTAGGGCGCTCGCCACGAAAAGGAGCAGCATCACGATAAGCATAAGTCCCGCTACGAGACTCGGGGTACAGCGCTTGGGTATCATAGGCGTAGCTCTAGTCTCTATGCACACGGCGCCATAGGTATATTAGGATAGCGCCACCAATCATCCCACCTAGATGGGCGAAGTGTGCTATCTGCGAGCCTGTGCTATGCACGCCCATAAACAATTCGTAGAGCCCTAGGCCGACGACAAAGTATTTGGCCTTGATAGGCACGGGGATGTGGAAGAAGACGAAGAGTTCCTCGGGGAACATCACGCCCGTAGCTAGGAGCAGGCCGAAGATAGCGCCCGAGGCCCCTACGGTAAGGGGCATATTCAGGAGCTCGCGCCCAAGGACAACGAGATCATTGCTGACCTGTACCATTTGGTCGCTGTAGGCGACGACCTGGTGAAAGTCCAGGTACCAGACGGCTTGTTGACTGAGCGCAGCCGTTAGGCCTGTAGCTAGGTAGTAGAGGATATAGCGACGCTCGCCCCAATATCGCTCGATATTACTACCGATCAGCCAGAGTATAAACATATTATTGAGGAGATGCCCGATACTCTGAGTGCTGTGCAGGAACATATAGCTCACCATCTGATAGGGTGCGAACTTATCAGCCTCCCAGTAGTGCATACCTAGGAGGTCCGTGATATTTACTCCGATGCGTGCTGGGCCTATCTGTTGTAGTAGCCACAGGGCGACATTGAGGAAGAGCAGCAGGCGGGTAATGCGCGGTGCGAAGCGGTCGAGCCCCGTAGGCTCTGGTGCATAATAGTATTGCATATCACAAAGGTACGAAATAGTGGGCGGTGAGCAGTGGGCGGTGCTTAGTGCTCAGTGGGTACTCCCCACTCTTACACAAAATGCGTACCTTTGTGCTAGAGATTAATTAACAAAGACAAACAACAAAACTATGAGCTATAATCTACTAGCCGGCAAGGTGGGCATCATCTTCGGAGCGCTCAATGAGCAGTCTATCGCCTGGCGTGTGGCCGAACGAGCCGTCCAAGAAGGGGCCAAAATCATTATGACTAACACGGCTATGGCTATCCGTATGGGTAACCTAACAGAGCTGGCTGCCAGTATCGGTGCTGAGGTGGTGCCTGCCGATGCTACCAGCGAAGAGGACCTAGCGAATGTCTTCAATGTGGCTATGGAACGCTTCGGTCGCCCCGTAGACTTCGTCTTGCACTCGATCGGTATGAGCCCTAACGTGCGCAAAGAGCGTGCCTACGACAACCTGGACTACAAGTTCCTACAGACGACCCTCGATATCTCAGCTATCAGCTTCCATAAGATGCTACAGACAGCCAAGAAGCTGGATGCTATTGCCGAGGGGGGCAGTGTAGTAGCACTTAGCTACATCGCTGCTCAGCGCACTTTCCTAGGTTATGGAGATATGGCTGACGCTAAGAGTCTGCTAGAGTCTATTGCACGTAGCTTCGGTTACTACTACGGACGCGAAAAGGGTGTACGTATCAATACCGTATCGCAGTCGCCTACGATGACTACCGCTGGTAGTGGTGTCAAGGGTATGACGGCTCTACTGGACTTCGCCGAGGAGATCTCACCGCTGGGGAACGCCACGGCTGAGGATTGCGCTGACTACTGTATTACGCTCTTCAGCGACCTAACCCGCAAGATTACGATGCAGAACCTCTTCAACGATGGAGGTTTCAGCTCAATGGGGATGAGCCAGGAGGCCATAGACGCCTTTATGCGAGGCCTTGAGAAGAAGTAGAGCCGTAGAGGCAGTCTGCTAAAGTGTCGGCTATGTGGCTGGCATTCGATACACCGAATATCGCCAGCACTACGCCTTGGTGGCGTGGTGCTGGGCAACTATAAAAAGGAGCTTATTATGGTAATTGCCGTGGATTTTGACGGTACAATAGTTAGACACCGTTACCCTGCTATCGGAGAGGAGATACCCTTTGCGGTGCAGACGCTCAAGATGCTACAGCAGGACGGGCATCGCCTCATCCTGTGGACGGTGCGCGAGCGCGAAGAATTGGAGGCGGCCGTGCATTGGTGCCGTGCCAAAGGGCTAGAGTTTTACGCTGTCAATAGCGACTTCCCAGAGGAACAGGAGGGGCATCGCAACTTCTCGCGTAAACTAAAAGCAGATCTATTTATCGACGACCGTAGCTTTGGGGGGCTACCCGAATGGGGGATGATTTACCACCGCATCAAGGCCGGTAAGGCTCTTGATGGCGATTGGGACCGCCTGAGCCTCCTTGATGACGAGTACGAACGTCCTCGTAAGGGATTCTGGGCACGCCTTTTCGGAGGTTAGTGCTCGTATACTAAGGTCTGGGGGGCGTGTTCTGGCAGGGACAAGCGGAGCTTGATATTCTGTATATTGTGGTGTTCTTGGGTTGGGGCCTTAGCCTCAGCCTAGTCTTGATGTTACCTGGCCTGTCGCTCGTGGCTCTAGAGTCTTATCGCTATAGACGTACCGATGCGATACAGCTGTATATTGGGCGCTTCTTGCCTTACCCTCTTTTTGACGTTCTGGTGTCTCTCGCCCGTGGACTATTCCTGACCTCAACGCTCCTAGGCTACCTGCGGCAGAGCCCGCTATGGATAGACTACGGAGGTACGGAGCACTTGCTTATCTACCTTGTGGTGGGCGTAGTGGTGCTGATGTTTCTCGACGTACTACGACGGACATCCTACGCCTTATGGGCCTATACCTTTATGCCACTACTTTCGGCTCGGTACCTCGATGCCGACCGCCTGATGATAAGCTATGCCACTCTTCCGCTTTTGCTACCACTGCCCCTGATGGCATTACAGCCCAGTACTTCGGAGCTCGCACTAGTGGCGCTTATCGGGGTTTTAGCCCTTGGTTCGCTGCTCCGTATCGTGCAGTCTTTGCGTCGATTGCTAGGCTCTAGCGATGGCTATGTTTATATTTTTTTGTACCTTTGCACCCACGAATTACTACCCTGGGCCACGTTGGCCCTGATTGTTCGGTTTGCCTCTCAGGGGGTGTTGGGTTAAATCATAAAAGAAAGAAGACCTTAGGGTCGGAGTGAGCATAAACTGAATGAGCATTAAAAAGATACTCATCTCGCAGCCTAAGCCAGAGACGGGTAAGTCGCCCTACTACGATGTAGCGGCACGCTATGATGCGGAGGTAACCTTCCGCTCTTTTATTAGCGTAGAGCAGCTATCGCAACGTGAGTTTCGCGATCAGCGTATCAATATACTAGACTACACAGCCGTTATATTTACGACGCGCAAGGCGATGGAGCATTACTTCGGGCTTGCCCAAGAGATGCGCATTACCATTCCTGAGGATATGAAGTATTTCTGCCTCAACGAGCAAATAGCCAACTACCTACAGAAGTTCACGGTCTACCGCAAGCGCAAGGTGTTTTTCCCCACGGTGGGCAATAACCAAGAGGCTCTAGTAGCACTTATCTACAAGCATAGCAAGGAGAAGTACCTGATACCAGCGCCAGAGGAGCACAAGAGAGACCTCCAGACGATGCTAGAGGCTAAGAAGATACAGCATACGACGGCTATAATGTTTCGTACCGTCTCAGCGGTACTAACTCCTGAGGAGCTTGCTGAGAAGTTTGATATGTACATCTTTTTTACGCCTATAGGAGTGAAGGCTCTGCGTAGCAATTATCCCGACTTTGAGCAGGGGGATATTCGCATCGGGGCTTTCGGAGCGGGTACTGCCAAGACAGTCGAGGACCTAGGCCTAAGGCTAGACCTCTCGGCACCGACGGCACAGTTCACCTCGATGGCACTAGCCCTAGAGGACTATCTGGAGAAGAATAGATAAATACTGCAATGTATAGTCTGCCCAAAAGCGAACGCATACACCTAAAGAAGGAAATTGACGAACTCTTTGCCCACGGCAAGGGGTTCGTTGCTTATCCCCTTAGGGTAGTGTACCGGCTAGAGGAGGAGACAGAGGAATCTGCAGAGGGGCCACGCCTTGCGATGATGGTATCGGTAGCTAAGCGTTATCTACGCCGTGCCAATAAGCGCAACCGTGTGAAGCGCCTTGTGCGTGAGGCTTACCGACTTAGTAAGCATAGCCTTATTGACTGGCTCGAGGCTGAGGGTAAGCGTGGGCGTATCGCCTTTGTTTTCGTTGGTAAGGAGTTGCCAGAATACAAGGACATCGAGCGAGCCATCAGCAAGGCTTACAGCAAGATTATAGAGCGGGAATCTCTGCATATAGAGTAGTGTAATCCTCTAGGGCCTTTACATTTGCTATAGTCGCTCTAAGGTATTCATCGGATGTATAAATAGCATCGCCCCTAGGCCGTGGTAGCACGACCTAGGGGCGATATCCGTATAGTTTCCTAGAGCGACTATTGTATAATACGGCACTCGCTTCGTTATTTTCGACATTAGCTCCGCTCGCACTACGTGGTCGGGCTATTCGGTCATTTACAAGAGTAAACTCCCGTCGCCCTCAGTCTCAATGCCTTCTCAGGCACGATTGCTAGCCTCGGCATAGCTGGAGTAAACTCCGCTCTGTTCTCGTCTTACGCAATCCTTGCGATTACCGCATTCTCCAAAGTCTAGCAAAATAACAAGCTGTGCTTGTCATTTTGGAGACCGCTCCCACGGTCTCCTAGAGCGAGAAGCCTAGTCCGAGCGAGAAGGTATCCACGCCATAAATAGGGCTACTGTGGCTGTAGGTGGCATCAAGCTTGAGGCCACGCCAAGCACAGCCGAGACCCATCGTTAGGCGATCAGCACCGTAGCGACTGTATTGATAGCCGAGGCGAGCAAAGACTAGACGGTCGTAACCATATTCTATGCCTGTGCCGATGAGCTGCTCTTTGCCCCCCTCCGTGAGGAAGAAGCGCCCCGAGAGACCGTAGGTCAGCTGATGCTGAGGGGCGAGCTCTAGAGCCCAGTCGCCACCGAGGGCTAGAGAGGTCGGGATAGGCTGCGGTAGCTTGGTATCGTCATAACGCATCGATTGTCCTAGGTCGAGTAGCCGAGCACCTAGATTGAGGGTCGTCTGCTTGGAGCCGAGGGCAAAACTACGCTGATAGCCGACACCTGCCGAGAGGGCTAGCCCAGAGGCCTTAGTGCCCATATCGCTGTGTAGGTAAGAGCCTGCTAGGTGTACCACCAGGTGAGGAGTGATGGCTAGGGCATAGCCTAGGTCGATGGTGTACTCGTGGGGGCGTAGAGCCTCAGCACCTAGCTCTAGGCCATTCGTAGTAGGGAGTCGTAGCCCCCCTAGGTAGCGTACACCGCCCATAAGGGCACTGCTACGCCCCAATCGATAGCCGGCAGAGAAACTATATTGGCGTAGCCGTCCCTCAGGACTGTCGGGGTACAGCTCTCCACTGAGCCCTATATTGAGTTTCTCTTGTCCCAGCACCATAGAGGCAGGATTGGTGTATAGGTACATCCCACGACTAGCGCCCATTAGGTTGTGGCCCATAGCGGCAGCACGAGCGTCGGGGGTAGCCTCCAGGACGTTCATAATGCGCCCTTGGGCCGTAGCACTCGCCGCTAGGCCAAGGCCTAGGGCAAGTGATAGGATATGCTTGTAATTCATAATAGCTTACTAATTCTTGATGAAGCTGCGCTTAGTGGTACTATGCTCAGTCTGAACAATTAGGTTGTAGGTGCCAGGCGCTAGCTTATCTACTGAGAGCATGGCATCCTTACGGGTGGGGTCTACGCTGAGGGTTTGCTCGATGAGTTTCTCTCCGCGTAGCGAGGTTACGATGACCTTGACGCTAGGTGTAGCGCTGCGCATCAGCACCTTGATAAAGCTGTGTGCGGGTACAGGGTAGAGTGCTGCCAGCTCGCCAGAACTACGGTCGGTAACACGCACCTGTACGATACTCTTACTCTGTTTGAGGCCATCACTTACCGTCAGTATGACGCTAGTACCACCTAGTTTGCCAGGGCTGAGTACTAATTCGTGTCC
>JAXFXP010000092.1:0-4278 GCA_034091595.1 Porphyromonas sp. | reverse complement strand
AGTGCTCGTTGCCGATATCGAAGAATCTATAGCGACGTAGACGATAGGGCTGGTGTATCTGGAAGCAAAGACAAACCTTCTTCATGATATTCTGGTGTATAGTTATGACATTATAGTTTAGGGCCGTAGGGCATCGTAGATGGCTCTTACCTTGCGTCCTGCCTCGACCCAAGTAATGTTGTTGACCTCACGTAGGCCTTCCTCACGCAGGTAGGCGTGCATCTCTGGGTAGGTGATGAGGGCATAGATGGCATCTGCCATAGCCTCTACGTCCCAGTAGTCTACCTTGACGGCATAGTTGAGTATCTCTGCACAGCCACTCTGATAGCTGATAATAGAGGGAACACCACACTGCATGGCTTCTAGAGGAGATATCCCAAAGGGTTCGCTAACGCTAGGCATCACGTAGACATCGCTGCTACGGAATACCTCGTATACCTGCTGCCCCTTCATAAAGCCTGTGAAGTGGAAGCGGTCTGCAATGTTGTAGCGTGCTGCTAAGTTGATCATTTCGTCCATCTTGTCGCCACTGCCCGCCATGATGAAGCGTACGCCCTCGGGCTTCTTGGCTAGTACTCGTGCGGCAGCCTCTACGAAATACTCGCAACCCTTCTGCATGGTGATACGTCCGAGGAAGGTAACTATCTTATCCTTGACACCACGCTTGTCGGGGAGGTTGAGGATAGCTGGCGATAGGGGGGTAACAGCATTGTGCACAGTGGTAACCTTACGCGGATCCTGATGGTATTTCTCTATGACTGTGCGCCGAGTAAGATCACTTACAGTGATGATATGGTCGGCTTGGTTCATCCCATCCATCTCGATGGCAAAGACTGTAGGGTTCACATTGCCACGGCTTCTGTCGAAGTCTGTAGCATGCACATGCACGACTAGAGGCTTCCCCGTAATCTGCTTGGCGTGTATGCCTGCAGGGTAGGTGAGCCAGTCGTGTGAGTGTATGATATCTACCTCCTCGGCACGTGCTATTACACCTGCTACGATAGAGTAATTGTTGATCTCCTCCAAAAGGTTGTCTGGGTACTTACCAGAGAACTCTATGCAGCCTAACTCATCGGTACGGCGATAGCTAAAGTCAGCGTATATATGCTCTCGTAGGTGGTAGTACAGCTCTGGTGTCATCTTGCGCTCTAGGCGCTCGCGTACATAGTCTCGACTTACGTCTTTGTAGACCACGGGGGTGTTTCCAGCCCCGATGATACGTAGGAAGCTTGTGTCCTCGTCGCCACTAGGCTTGGGGATAACGAAGGTAATATCCATATCCTCCTGCTCGGCCATCCCCTTAGTGAGTCCGTAGCTTGCCGTCCCAAGACCGCCTAATATATGTGGGGGAAACTCCCAGCCAAACATAAGTGCTTTCATCCGGTATGCTAATCGTTTAGGTCGTAACTAATAATAGGGTTCACATCGGGGTACTGCTGCTTGCTGCGCTCTAGCAAGGCCAGTGAGCGGAGTATCTCTCCAACATTCATAGCCAAAGAGATAGCACCACGACCTCGATAGGGTGGATTGCCATCGAAAAGCTCACTAATAGTGCCGATGCCGTGCTCGTGTACCTCCTCTTCCATTCCGATCAAAGTGCGCTCCACGAAGCCAATAGCGCCACGGCCGTAGAGGCGTAGATAGGCCTCGAAATAGGGCCCTAGCAACCATGGCCAGACACTACCATTATAGTAGCTCAGCTCCCGCTCTCGCTGTGTGCCACAGCACTGGGCTCTGTAGCCGTAGCTGTTGGGGCTCAGGCTACGTAGTCCTTTGGGCGTACGTAGCTCTCGGGTTACTATCTCTATGATGCTGCGTTGCTCACGACGACTCAGTGGAGAGTAGGGCAGAGAGGCAGCGAAGAGCATATTCGGACGAACACTTAGATCTCTTTCTCCTGCAATTGTTACGAAGTCATACAGGTAGCCATGCTCGTTGGCAAAGACGGAGCGGAAATTGCACTCTATTAGTTCCTGATAGCGGGCGTAGCCTCTACTCTGCCACTGCTCGGGGAGCAGTTCTTTTGTAAACATCAGAGCGTTGTACCACAAAGCATTGACCTCCACGAGGTAACCACGTCGAGGTACGACAGCACGCCAGTCTAGCTTGGCATCCATCCAGCTGAGCGGACTACCATCGCCTTCGGCATAGAGTAGTCCTTTCTCTGTAAGCATCACCTTGTGGCGAGCATGCGGCTCGGTATGGTACTGTAGCAGGTCTAGCACTAGCTGTCCATAGAGTTGGCGAGTTTTGTCTAGACCATACACCTCTGCAAACTGCTGTATTGCCCAGATAACCCATAGTAGTATATCCGGCTCGTCGAGGTGTGTGATGGGGCTGTGGACAGGTTCTCCGTGTAGATGCTTGTATAGCACAGGGATAACGGTCGCCATAATACGTTCGTAGCGTTCGGGGGCATCTGCATATATAGAGCACCCAGGGAGAGCTACAAATAGGTCTCTGGCCCTTACCCCAAACCATGGGTAGCCTGCTAGCAAGTAGCCGTCTGTGGCATTGGGGCGGAAGTAAAACTGCTGCGCTGAGCTCAAAAGGCATGAGCGGAAGTCTAAGCGAGGGATACGTATACTGTACTCTGCCTCGAATAGCTCGGCTAAGTGGCTTGAGTCAGTGGGCTCTATGCCTGCAGATACATAGACAGGTTTCCCGAGCTCAATATCACACTCGAAGTAGCCTGGTACGTAGAGGTCTTCTGTGTGTTCGTAGCCACGCTCTCGCTCCTTGTAGTATAGGATGTTCTCATTCCAATGGGGAGCATCAACGAAGTGTGCAGTCTGGCTAAACTGTATGCTTAGGCGTGGGTAGCCCGTATATAGGCACCAGCTAAGGCCATTGTCCTCGGGCTGATAGCTACGATTGAGTTGTTCATTGCGGTGCGTAAGTATCTTCACATCACGGAAGGCAAGCATAGGAGAGAAGCGTAGCTTCGTAGGGCTATGACATTCTAGAAGTGTGTAGCGGTAGAGGATACGGTGCTCGTAGTGGCAGAGGAACATCTCTCGCTTGAGCACAACGCCACCGACGCGGTATGTCGTAGCCGAGGCTATATCCACATTATACTCCCGTATATATTTGTGTCCCTTGGGTGCAAACACATCGCCTTGGTACTGATGTAGAGCGATGTTGAAGGGTACATCATGCTGTATGATGCTCACATCTAGCGAGGAGAGTAGGACGTGGTTGTTACTACTTAGACTTGGGATAGGGACAACGAGCGAACCGTGGTATTTGCGTGTATTGCAGTCCACTATACTAGAGCAACAGTATGCCCCCATGCGATTGGTACGAATGTACTCTCTGTGGAGCGATTCGTCCAGATTTCCCATCAGTCTTTTGTCGTATTTGAGATAACTCATAACTGGTCTAACTAGTAATATATTCGTTCGGCATATAAAAGTACTAAATAGTATCGAATAAATAGAGATTTTCTCCCTGCGATTTTATTTGAGCTCTTACCGGTAGCTGGCCTGTACCTCATATGGAGAGGGCTAAGAGTAAGAGGTGTAGTCAGATGCATTACTCCTCGGTGTTAGGGTCGGCGATGCAGCCTGAGGGGGAGCTTCTTGTCCTCGTTGTGTTACGGAGGCAAACATTATTAGTCAGAGCCCGTCTTGGAGCTGCCTACTTGTCCGAAGAGATGATACGAAGGCCAAGAAGCAGTAGGCTATGTATGACTGGTCAGACACTGATGACAAACTATTTACTCGCCTGTGTACAGAGACGAGCCTAGGTGATAGACTATGCATTGCTGGAGCTGTTATGTGGCAGCCATCTATGACGTAGTAGCCCCAAATATCTGTATCTTTGTAGAGATAATAATACATAAAGGTCGTACCATCATGTTACCGCAGAGTAGTCGTATCCTCCTTATCTATACGGGAGGGACCATAGGGATGCTTGAGAATCCGCAGACAGGAGCTCTTGAGCCTTTGGACTTTACCTATCTAGGAGAGCAAGTGCCAGAGCTGGCACGCTTAGATTGTGCTGTCGAAGTCATCTCTATGACACCCCCGATAGATTCATCAGCGATACGCCCTGAGCATTGGAGAGAGCTGGTGCAGATTATAGCAGACTCGTATGAAGGCTACGATGGCTTCGTAATACTACACGGGACTGATACTATGGCCTATACAGCCTCGGCTCTGAGTTTTATGCTCCGAGGTCTAGCAAAGCCCGTTATTATTACAGGTAGTCAGCTCCCGATAGGTCGCCTACGGACCGATGGTAAGGAGAATCTCATTACAGCTCTAGAGATAGCTA
>JAXFXP010000091.1:0-14515 GCA_034091595.1 Porphyromonas sp. | reverse complement strand
CCTAGTCCTCGAACGCTACTTCGAACGTACGGGACAGCTCCCTCCTATGCAACACTAAAGGTCCATGATACAGTCAGAGCGAGCCTATTGCCTAGGCTCGCTCTGACTGTATCATAACGTACCCATACTGGCATAGACCTTAGCCAATCGCTTTTTACTATCTTTGTATGTAGAAACATAGAGAACATGAAGAATATCCGTAACTTCTGCATTATTGCACATATCGACCACGGTAAGAGTACTCTCGCAGACCGCTTGCTCGAAACGACACAGACCGTAACCGGTAAAGAACTACAGGAGCAAGTGCTCGACAATATGGACCTTGAACGTGAGCGTGGTATCACCATCAAGAGCCACGCCATACAGATGAATTACGAACACAACGGCGAACCCTATATCCTTAACCTTATAGACACCCCAGGGCACGTAGATTTCAGCTACGAAGTGTCTCGCTCTATCGCAGCCTGCGAGGGAGCATTACTCATCGTGGACGCTGCCCAAGGGATACAAGCCCAGACTATCAGCAACCTCTATATGGCCCTCGAGCATGACCTCGAGATTATACCTATAGTAAATAAAGTAGACCTCCCCAGTGCTATGCCAGAGGAGGTAGAGGATCAGATCATCGATCTCTTGGGCTGCAAACGCGAGGATATTATACGTGCTAGTGGTAAGACTGGTATTGGTGTGGATGACATACTATCGGCTATCGTGGAGCGTATCCCGGCCCCTAAGGGGGACCCAGAGGCACCATTGCAGTGTCTAATCTTCGACTCTGTCTTCAACCCTTTCCGTGGTATCATCGCTTACTTCAAAGTCGTGAATGGCTCCATCAAGAAAGGAGACCTCGTAAAGTTCATTGCTACGGGCAAGGAGTATGATGCCGACGAAGTGGGCGTATTACGCCTGGATATGGTGCCACGCAACGAAATCAAGACCGGCGATGTAGGCTATATCATATCTGGGATTAAAACCAGCAAAGAGGTGAAAGTCGGTGATACTATTACACACGTCAAGGACGGAGCCAAGGAAGCCATAGCGGGCTTCGAAGAGGTGAAGCCTATGGTATTCGCTGGCCTGTATCCTATTGAGAGTGAGGACTTCGAGAACCTACGAGCTTCACTTGAGAAGCTTCAGCTCAATGATGCCTCCCTAACCTTCCAGCCTGAGAGCTCCGCAGCACTAGGCTTCGGCTTTCGCTGTGGCTTCCTTGGCTTGCTTCATATGGAAATTATCCAGGAGCGCCTCGACCGTGAGTTTAATATGAATGTCATCACTACCGTCCCCAACGTATCATACAAAGTCTATGACCGCAAGGGGAACTGTAGCGAGGTACATAACCCTAGCGGTCTACCCGACCCTACACACATAGAGCGTATCGAAGAGCCTTATATCCGTGCTTCGGTCATCACAAACACGGCTTACATCGGCCCTATTATGACGTTATGCCTCGGCAAGCGTGGTCAGCTGGTAAAGCAAGAGTACATCTCAGGAGACCGTATCGAGATATTCTTCGACCTCCCTCTAGGCGAAATCGTTATCGACTTCTACGACAAGCTAAAGAGTATCAGTAAGGGTTATGCATCGTTTGACTACCACGTGAGTGATTTCCGACCTAGCAAGCTCGTCAAGCTAGATGTACTCCTCAACGGGGAACCGGTAGATGCACTCTCTACACTCACTCACGTAGACAACAGTGTAACCTTCGGACGTCGCATGTGTGAAAAGCTCAAGGAGCTGATACCTCGGCAACAGTTTGACATCGCTATCCAAGCCGCTATCGGAGCCAAGATTATCGCCCGTGAGACTATCAAGGCTGTGCGCAAAGACGTTACCGCCAAGTGTTACGGAGGCGACGTATCACGTAAGCGCAAGCTCCTAGAGAAACAGAAAGAAGGTAAGAAGCGTATGAAACAAATCGGGACTGTAGAGGTCCCTCAGAAAGCATTCCTAGCTGTACTGAAACTCGATTAGACACGCCTTCTCCCGATAACGACAAAAGACTGATACTCTTAACAGACAACAATGGCAATAGAAACTAAGCGGAAAAGAGCGAAGAGCAAAGATGAAGCCGTAGTCGTTCCTCTAGAGGGACGCATACCGCCACAAGCTAATGAATTCGAAGAGGTTGTCCTAGGGGCAATACTCCAGGAGAAGGATGCCTATGCCCGTGTGAGCGAGATTCTTACGCCCGAGGCTTTTTACCTCAAAGCACACGAGGAAATATACCGTGCTATCACCCTACAGGCCTTCGACCAGTCTCCGACAGATATCCTCGCCGTACAGGAGCGGCTGCGTGTGATGGGGAAGCTGGAGGAAGTGGGCGGTATCGCTTATCTGGCAACCCTTACGATGAAGGTGCTCAGCTCCGCTAGCCTAGAGTATCACGCTAAGGTAGTAGCAGACAAAGCTCGTAGCCGCAAGCTCATCGAGTTTGCTAGTGGCATCCTACATGATGCTTACGATGACAAGGACAAAGTGGATGAGCAAATGCAACGTGCAGAGGCCAAGCTCTTCGATATTGCTACCAATAAAGACAGTCGTGATGCACTCGAACTAGGGGCCATTATCCAGGAAGCGATACGAGAGGTGGAGCAGGCCACCAATAACCCTGATGGTATCTCGGGGCTAACAACGGGCTTCGACGATATCGATGCAATGACAAGCGGATGGCAGAAGAGCGATCTCGTGATTATAGCGGCGCGTCCTGCTATGGGCAAGACAGCCTTCGTCGTTTCTATGGCGACGATGATGGCCTTTCAGCACAAGAAACCTGTGGCCCTATTCAACCTCGAAATGAGTGGCACACAGCTCGTGAAGCGTATCCTCAGTAATGTCTGTGAGATTGACGGTCAATCTCTCAAAAGCGGCCGCCTTAGTAGCGACGAATGGGTACGTCTAGGAGCCAAGGCCACAGAGCTAGAGGATGTACCTCTATACATCAATGACACGCCAAGCCTCTCTGTATTCGAGCTACGTAGCAAGGCCCGTCGCCTAGTGCGTGAGCAGGGGGTAGAGCTGATTATTATCGACTATCTGCAGCTGATGAATGCTAGCGGTATGGGCTTTGGTAACCGTGAACAAGAGGTTAGTATGATCTCTCGTTCGCTCAAGATGCTCGCCAAAGAGCTACGCATACCTATCATCGCCCTATCTCAGCTCAACCGCGGTGTGGAGAATAGACAAGGCGATGCCAATAGTAAACGTCCTCAACTTAGCGACCTGCGTGAATCAGGGGCCATTGAGCAGGACGCTGATATTGTATGCTTCATCCACCGCCCCGAATATTACAAAATTACGGTAGATGAGCAAGGTAATGACCTGCGCGGCATCGGTGAGTTTATCATTGCCAAGCACCGTAACGGCCCTGTTGGAGATGTACGCCTACGCTTCAAGAGTAACTATGCCAAGTTCTCAAACCTTGATGACGAGGGTATCGGCAACAAGCTGAGCGAAAGCCCGGCCTTACAAGAGCCCACTCTTACACGTCGAGCCTTCGGAGGTAATAACAATGCGCTAGCTGGAGCCCAAGGCGCCACTATGGCGAAGACTCCAGACTTCTATAACCCAGGTCCTAACCCCCTAGATACTCCTTTCTAAAATGTCTACAATACACCCAGATATAAACCAACGTATAACGAAGCTACAAGCACTTATGCGTAGCGAAGGGATAGACGCTCTAGTTGCGTCTTCCAATGTCGCCCTCCTCTATTTATTTGGACAGGTCTACTCTGGCCTAGCTTACATCCCCCAGGAAGGCGAAGCTCATTACCTCGTGCGTCGTCCTCAAGCCTACGGGATAGACCCTCAGATACACTACGTACGTAAAATCGAGCAGCTTAGCGAGTCTATACAAACAGACTCCATCCGTAATGTAGCCTTAGAGCTAGACGAACTGAGCTACAACGAGGTAAGGCGCCTATCAGCACTCTTCCCTAATGCCGAGGTTAGCAATGCCACTAATCTCCTACGGTCTGTTCGGATGGTCAAAACGCCCCTAGAGCAGGAACTCATCCGTACAGCTGCTCAGAAACACATGGATATATATCGTCAGGTCAAAGAGCTATATCAACCTGGGATGACAGATCTTGAGTTCCAAATAGAAATAGAGCGTTTGATGAGACAGGGTGGCTCTGTAGGTTTATTCCGTTGCTTCGGTAGCTCCATGGAGATTCATATGGGTAGTCTTTTAACGGGCGACAATGCTACAGTGGCCTCCCCTTACGACTTTGCGCTCGGTGGAGCTGGCACAACAGCCTTGCCTCTGGGAGCTTGTGGCACTCCTCTCAAGAAGGGGACCTCTATCATGCTTGACATGGCTGGGAACTACGGTGTATATCTTACAGATCTAACCCGTACCCTCTCTATCGGGCGGCTGAGCGATGAAGCTTATCGTCTACATGAGCTAAGTAGACGCATGCATAGAGAGATAATGCAGACAGCCCAACCAGGAGCCTCTTGTGCAAATATTTATACCCGGTGTCTCCAACTAGCCCAAGAAGAGGGAGCCGCAGACTACTTTATGGGCTACGGGCAGCAGGCCCAGTTTGTCGGACACGGACTGGGGCTACAAATCAATGAACTCCCTGTCCTCACATCCCGCAGTAGGGACATCCTCAGAGAAGGTATGATTATAGCCTTCGAACCCAAATTCGTCTTACCTGGCATTGGGGCTGTTGGTATAGAGAACACTTACCTCATCACATCTAGTGGTGTCGAGAACCTCACTCCGCTAGAAGAAGAGATTATAGACCTCAGTCGATAGCTCCCCCTTTACTACCTCACTCTAGTATTGCATACATATGAGAAACTCGTTCTCCTGGCAGGAATCCAAGGGCAAGGTTATCAAGATCGCTGTCTTCTTCCTTGTAGCCTTGGCGATCACGCTCCTCATTCCACTCAAGCGCAGCTCTCGCTATCAATATGTCAGCGATAAACCGTGGCAGGGTGCTCTGCTAACTGCACCGTACGACTTCCCAATATACAAGACTGAGGAGCAATTGCAGGAGGAGCGAGATAGCCTCCAGGCGCATTTATATCCCGTCTATTCACACCAGAGAGATGTAGATCTGCTGATGATGCAGGAGCTACAAGACCAGTATCATGCACAGCTCGATGAGGTAGTTCCCAAAGAGTACTTTGCCTACCTCAACGAACAACTTCAGACTGCCTACGAAGTGGGTATCATAGGCCTTAACGCACTCAAAGAACTGAGAGCACAGGGCAAACTAGAAGTACTCATCCTAAGTGAGGGTAACGAGCTGACACGGACTCCGATAACTAAATTTCGTACGCTCAAAGAGGTGCATGAGCGCATTCTAAAGGAACTCCCAAGTCATCTCGACCCTCAGATATTCGATAAAATGAGTGCTGAGCACTTCTTGCGCGAAAACATTGTTTACAACAAAGAGATGAGCGAGCATCTCTACCAAGAGGCACTCAGCAACATATCACCCTCCTTAGGAATGATACAGATGGGGCAGCGCATCATCGATAAGGGTGAAATCGTTACCCCATACACCTACAATCTACTGAGATCACTAGAGATAGAGAATGAGAAACGTACTGGCGGGACACTACAGCATTACCAGACACGTATCGGCTTATTCATCATCGCCTCTATAGCCTTAGTGCTACTGGCCCTGTACCTCACATTCTTGGTACGTAGCTATACTCCCACCTTCAAAAACAACATTCTCATCCTCTCCTCTATAGCTACTTTTGTAGTCATCACTTCTATAGTGAGCTACTTCGGGCTATTCAGCATTTACATGGTGCCGTATGTGATGATTATTTTTCTACTACGCACTTTTATAGACGGAGATACCTCTCATCTTGGCTTTGTCGTAGCTATTCTACTCAGTGCCCTCTTCGTATCCGAGCCACTTAGCTTCATCGTGATACAGCTCTTAGCAGGTCTTACAGCACTTGTCTGCCTGCAAGGTCTCAACAACAGAGTACAGATGATCAAGGCAGCTTTCTTCGTGTACTTGGTCTACAGCATTGCCTATCTGGGGATGTTCTTCATAACCGATGGTAAATTTACTGGTGACTACCTCAAGATACAACTTGTCTTTGGGGTAAACCTTATCTTCTTGACCTTTACCTATATGCTCTGCTCGATAGTAGAGCGTGTATTTGGCTACGTGTCTAACGTTAGTCTTGTAGAGCTGAGCGACATCAATACTCCCCTACTTAGGGAGCTTAGCGAGCGAGCCCCAGGTACCTTCCAGCACTCGATGCAGGTATCCATCCTTGCTGCTGAGGCTGCCGATAGCATTGGCGCTGATGTACAACTGATCAGAGCTGGAGCCTTGTATCACGACATCGGTAAGATCAAAAACCCTGCCTACTTCACCGAGAACCAGGGAGGTATTAATCCGCACGATTTATTGCCTCAGCAAGAGAGTGCCAATATCATCATACGTCATGTGAGTGATGGTATAGCACTAGCTCAGAAACACAACCTGCCTCCTCAGATCATTGATTTCATACGTACACACCACAGCGATAGCTTGGTGCGCTACTTCTACAATACGTATTGCAATCTACACCCCGACCTAGAGGTCAATATTTCGGATTTCTCTTACCCTGGCCCTAAACCCTTTACAAGGGAGCAGGGTATACTAATGCTCGCTGATGCTACAGAGGCTAGTAGCCGTAGCCTGCGTGAATATAGCGTAGAGTATATCACCGAGCATGTACACCGCATTGTAGATAATATAGCACGCGAGGGGCACCTCAATGACACTCCGCTCAGCTTCCGCGATATACAGATCATCAAGGAAGTGTTTATTAGTAAGCTCAAGACTATATACCATAGCCGTATCAGCTACCCAGATCTCAAAGCACCACAATGAACCCCATATTTATCATAGGCTATATGGGAGCTGGTAAGTCTACCTTCGGTCGTAAGCTAGCCAGCGCCCTAGGGCTCAATTTTATTGATACTGACATATTCATAGAGAATAGGTTCAGAGAGCGTATCGCCGATATGTTTATGCGCATCGGTGAGGAAGCTTTCCGTAAGCGCGAACGCTTCGTCATAGAGGAGCTATCCGGTATGACTGACACCGTTATCGCCACAGGAGGGGGCATGCCCTGCTACTACGGCAATATAGAGCTGATGAACGCCTCTGGGCTGACCATCTATCTAGAAGGCTCGACAGCTACCCTTGCCCAGCGACTAGAGTACTGCAAGCGCACACGCCCCACCGTATGCCATAAGTCAGGGCAAGAGCTGCACCAACACGTAGAGGAAGCTATGCAAGTGCGTACTGCATACTATTCTCAGGCTCAGATAACCATCTCTATAGAGGAGATAAAATCTGATGACGACGAAAAGCGTCTTGCCCATAAGTTAGCACAGCAAATACGAGAACTATATCATGGCTAATACAGTACGACCACGAGTAGTAGCCGAAACCTCTGTCCCCTATCTACGAGGAGTACTAGAGGAATACGCTATACCTCTATATCTCGATAATGCGGATATCACCCAAGAGAACATCCAAGACTGTGATGCACTGATCGTGCGTAGCATCACCAGATGCAATGCCCAGCTACTAGAGGGGACGAAGGTACGCTACATAGCCACGGCTACAGCTGGCTGTGATCACATCGATGATGAATACTGCCTACAACAAGGTATTGCTTGGGACAACGCACCAGGATGCAACGCTATCGCTGTGGCTCAGTATGTATTCTCCACGCTTAGCCTCCTTAGCCTCCGCCAAGGGTTACATCTATGGGACAAAACTATAGGAATCATAGGAGTAGGCAACGTAGGGCGTCAGGTAGAGCGCATAGCGAAAGCCTTAGGCATGCGCATCCTCCGCTACGACCCTCCGAGAGCAGCGATAGAGGGTAATGAGGGTTTTGTTAGCCTCGGAGACATACAGCGCGAAGCTGATATCATCACACTACACGTTCCGCTCACAGAGGAAACTAGACATATGGTTAACGAGAGTTTTCTCGCTAGCTGCCAGCGTAAACCCATACTAATAAATGCCTGCCGTGGCCCTGTAACGGACAGCGCTGCCCTGATAAAAGCGAGAGAAGCAGGACAAGTGCGCCACCTCATTATTGATTGTTGGGAAGGCGAACCGCACCCTCAGGCCAAACTACTAGCTCTTGCCGATATTGCCACTCCACACATCGCAGGCTTCTCTGCTGATGGTAAGCACAGAGGAGCACGTATGGCTCTACTATCCTACTGTAGACACTTCGGTATCGAGGCCACAGAGTCCCTATTAATACCCAAGGAGCTACAGACACCTAGCCAAATCATAGACCTAAGTATTTATCCAGAAGACGAAATAATAGCCCGCGCCTTCCTCGCCACCTTCAGCCCCGCAGATATAGACAGCAGTATGCGTAAGGGGGAGCAAACCTTCGAATACCTACGTAAGCACTACCCTTATCCTCGAGAGATGGCAGCTCACAGGGTACGTTGCCATCATAAAGGACTAGCGTATACTCTTAGCCAGATTGGATTTCAAATATCAGATTAATTTATGATTAGTCTACCCATTCTCGGACTTCAGAGTGTCGTTGTACTTCTCTACTTTCTGACTGTTGTCGGGGTTATTATCACAGTCATATTAGAGAACCGTAACCCCCTAAAAACCTCTGCATGGGTACTCATCATTGGCTTAGTCCCCATAGTCGGGCTGATAGCCTACATCTTATTCGGTCAGGAGCAACGCAAGCTATACCGCATCAACAAACGCTACTACCAACGCTTGCAAAAATCCCCTCGCATGCAGGCTGTACTGCCTCAACAGGTCCACAACTCCACTATCCCCAGACATTACCAAAACCTAATACAGCTCGTAGAGCATAATAGTGATAGCCCACTCATGAGCTACGACAGCTGCGACATCTACACGCAGGGTCGAGAGTTCTATGATCAGCTACTATCCGATATCCAAAGAGCTACCACACACATACATATCGAGTCCTATCTATTCGAACCCGATAATATATTCGAGCGTCTGAGCCAAGCCCTTATCAGTAAGCGAGCCCAGGGGGTAGACATCCGTATCATATACGACTATCTAGGTAGCTATAATATCGAGGAACGTCAGTGGCAAAAACTGAAAGCATATGGGATACAAATCTACCCTTTCTTACCCGTACGCATACCTCTGCTGTCGAGTACTGTAAACTACCGTAATCACCGCAAAATCTGTATCATTGATGGAGAAATAGGCTATATCGGGGGGATGAACTTCGCCTCACGTTACCAAGATGGCAATGAATTGGGGTGCTGGCGTGATACACACTTCCGCCTAACTGGTGAGGCGGTATCAGCTCTACAGAGTGATTTCCTGATGGACTGGTATACAGTGTCTAAGCGTGTAGTACATGTCGAACGCTTCTTCCACCCCAACCCTACTGGGTATAAAGAATCTAATGCCCTTATCCAATTTATCTTCGGAGGCCCCCTAGAGGAATACCCCAATATTGAGCAGGCACTAACCAGTATCATATATCAAGCGAAGAAACATATCCGCATACAGACGCCCTACCTCTTGCCGACAGAGAGCCTATATAATGCCCTTATCAGTGCATCCCTCTCGGGCGTAAAAGTCGAGATTATGATACCCAATAAGGGAGACTCGTTGGTAACAAGCTTGGCGATGGATTCTTATCTATCGACCCTATTGCAGGCTGGCGTATTCATCCATCGATACCAAGGAGGATTCTTACACAGCAAGATATTGATTGCAGACAACGAACTAGCTTGTCTAGGCTCAGCTAATTTAGATTTCCGCAGTCTAGAACACAACTTCGAGGTAATGGGCATAGCCTATGATCCACGCCTAGCCCAGCAGCTCAGC
This sequence comes from Porphyromonas sp., assembly GCA_034091595.1. GTDB lineage: Bacteria > Bacteroidota > Bacteroidia > Bacteroidales > Porphyromonadaceae > Porphyromonas. Next base: position 4,670 of record JAXFXP010000091.1, on the reverse strand, counting down.
AAAATCTACGACGAGGACTGTAAGAGCTGCCATACGCTAGATGACGATTCTTGGGCTAGACGCCCTCTAAGTCGTCGCTTCGGAGAGTCCGTCATGCGCCTATTCGCACCACTTCTTTGAGCCAATATTTCTAAGAGAATAAATGTAGTACCAATACAAACAGCTGTTTCTATCGGTACAAGGTCGAGATTGTACCAGTAAAAAGTTAAGATTGTACCGATACAGCTTCCGCTGTCTTTCGGATAATTACCTAGACAACACAAGAGCATTACTCGGTATCATATCATGTCCCCTTGAGGCCCCTATAGGAAAGACATCCATAATACTCCTGAAGACGAAATATTACAGTACTGCAATATCAATTTTGCAGTACTGTATTTTCAAAATGGAGTACTCCAATTTTGACTTCCCTGTATACGACGAATTAGACGCTCGCAGTTCATAGTCTTATAGGGCTTAATGAGATTACGTTACTCAGGTAACTTCCGGGACTCCCAATACAATACGAGACCGTTGCATGGTCTCCCTAAGTCTAGACAAAAGCTAATAAGCCTATAGCTTTATAAAAGAAGCGAGGAGTACTCTTACGCCTGTAAGTACTCCTCGCTCTACGTATTGTTAGAGACTAGTTATGACGACCGTGGCATTGCTTAAACTTACGTCCACTGCCACAGGGACAGAGATCGTTGCGTCCCACTTGATAACCAGAGCGAGCTGGCTGGCGCTTATACTCCTGCTCTTCGGGCTCCTGACTACGCGTTTCCGTATAGGTTACACGAGGGGCTGCCTGCTCGCGGGCCATCTGCTCCATCTCGTACTGACGACGAGCTTCTTCAGCAGCCTGCATCTGTGCTACCTCCTCTTCGCTAGGTGTATTGAGCTGGATACGCATGAGCACTGCCGTAGTCTTACGGTTCATACCCATAAGCATCTTGTGGAAGAGGTCGAAGCTCTCCAGTTTGTAGATAAGGAGCGGATCCTTATTCTCATAGCTTGCATTCTGCACCGAGTGGCGTAGCTCGTCCATCTCACGCAAGTGCTCCTTCCAGGCATCGTCGATGTGGTGGAGCACAAGTACCTTCATAAACTCACGGATAGCACTCTTGCCCTGCGTAGCCACCATCTCCCGGATGTTCGCACGCACTTGATAGAGGAGGTGCGTATCCGTCAGAGGTATCATAATGGCCGCTTCTTCGGGTGGGTTCTGCTGCAAGATCTGCTCCAAAACGGGCAACACCTGATCAGCAATGGCGAGTGTACGACTCTCGAAGGCCTGGATAGCGGCCGAGTAGAGTTGATCAGCCAAATCTTCTTCCTTGCCTCGTGCAAAGGTTTCTTCGTCGATGGGTTTATCTAGGTTGAGCGTGCGCTTGACCTCTACGCAGAAACCTTGATAGTCCTTGCTGGGATGAAACTCCGATACTATAGCATAGCCCGCATCATAGATGGTATTCATAACGTCCATCTCTAGACGTTCGCCCATCAAAGCATGACGTCGGCGACCATAGATAACCTCACGCTGTGAGTTCATTACATTATCAAACTCTAGGAGACGCTTACGAACGCCGAAGTGGTTCTCTTCGACTTTCTTCTGTGCACGCTCTACAGCATTTGTCAGCATCTTAGCCTCCAGCATCTCGCCCTCCTCAAGTCCCATTTTGTCCATCAGACTAGCCAAACGGTCTGACCCGAAGAGACGCATCAGGTGGTCCTCTAGAGATACATAGAAGACACTACTACCCACGTCCCCCTGACGGCCAGAGCGACCACGTAGCTGACGGTCTACACGACGGCTTTCGTGGCGCTCAGTACCGATAATAGCTAGACCACCAGCAGCCTTAACCTCTGGTGTTAGCTTGATATCCGTACCACGACCCGCCATATTGGTAGCAATAGTTACTACCCCCGGACGTCCCGCCTGTGCTACGATATCAGCTTCTTGCTGGTGTAGCTTAGCATTCAGAACGTTGTGCGGTATGCCACGTAGCTTGAGCATACGGCTCAGTAGCTCTGATATCTCTACCGAGGTTGTACCCACTAGCACGGGACGACCAAGATTTACCATAGCTACAACTTCCTCGATAACTGCGTTGTACTTCTCGCGTACAGTCTTATAGATACGGTCATTCATATCTATACGAGCGATAGGTTTATTCGTAGGAATCACTACCACATCAAGCTTGTAGATGTCCCATAGCTCACCAGCCTCAGTCTCAGCCGTACCGGTCATACCCGATAGCTTGTGATACATACGGAAGTAGTTCTGCAGCGTAATCGTAGCGAAAGTCTGTGTAGCATCCTGTATCTCTACGCTCTCTTTGGCCTCAATAGCCTGATGTAAGCCATCCGAATAGCGACGTCCGTCCATAATACGCCCCGTCTGCTCATCGACAATCATTACCTTGCCATCAATAACGACATATTGGTCATTCTTCTCGAAAAGAGCATAAGCTTTGAGGAGCTGATTCACAGTATGTACACGCTCGCTCTTGATATCATAGTCGCTGCTAAGCTGTTCCTTACGAGTAGCCAACTCTTCGGTAGAGAGCCCTTGGTGCTCTAGCTCCGCTAGCTGACTGCCGATGTCTGGGAGTACAAAGAACTCTGTATCACCGCTTTTCTCAGCAAGTAGAGCATGTCCTTTGTCTGTCAGCTCTACGCTATTCATCTTCTCATCGATTACGAAGTAGAGTTCATCCGTAATCTCAGGCATAAAGCGCTGGTTATCGGCTATGTAGTACTCTTCCGTTTTGAGCATACCTGTCTTGATGCCAGGCTCGCTGAGGTACTTAATCAGAGCCTTGCTCTTGGGCATACCTTTATAGGCACGGAAGAGTTGGCGGAAGCCTTCCTCTTGTTCCTTCTTATCTTCGCTAGCGATAAGACGCTTAGCCTCTAGCAGAATCTGCTGGGTGAGCTTCTTCTGAGCTTCTACAACGATTTCGATCTGTGGCTTAAACTCTTCGAAGAGTTGCTCTGAGCCGTTCTGCACAGGACCCGATATAATCAGAGGTGTACGGGCATCGTCAATCAATACGCTATCGACCTCATCGACGATAGCATAGTTGTGCCTACGTTGTACCAGCTCCTCGGCACTGTTGGCCATATTATCACGAAGATAGTCGAAGCCAAACTCGTTATTGGTACCGAAGGTAATATCAGCGTTATAGGCTGCACGGCGTGCTGCAGTATTGGGTTGGTGGCGGTCTATGCAGTCTACCGTTAGACCATGGAACATATAGAGAGGGCCCATCCACTCACTATCTCGCTTAGCCAGATAATCATTCACAGTAACGACGTGCACGCCATTGCCTGTGAGGGCATTAAGGAACACTGGGAGTGTGGCCACGAGGGTCTTACCCTCACCCGTTGCCATCTCAGCAATCTTGCCTTTGTGCAGTACAGTACCACCGATGAGCTGTACATCGTAGTGTACCATATCCCAGCGTATATCATTACCCCCAGCATTCCAGAGCATACGGTATATAGCAGTGTCGCCATCAACGGTAATGAAGTCAAACTTCGTCGCCAGCTCGCGGTCTAGGTCTGTAGCCTTTACCCGTATCTCCTCGGCATTAGCAAAGCGATAGGCCGTGTTCTTAACGATTGAGAATACCTGTGGCAGGATATCATCCAGTACTTCCTCCATTTTGTCGAGGATAGCTTTCTCTCGTTTGTCCACTTCACGCCAGATAACCTCACGCTCCTCTAGTGTCTTACCCTCTACAGAGGCACGTAGTTCATCGAGCTCTTTACGGTCCTCAGCCACATAGTCTTGTATCTGCTGGCGTAGTTGCGCTGTACGCTCACGTATCTCATCGTCGCTCAGCTGAGCTATCTCGTCATAGACAGCCTTTACCTTATCTATCCAAGGTTGTATCTCCTTGAGGTCGCGCTGCGACTTATTCCCAAAAATCTTCGATAGGAAATCTAAAAATCCCATATAATATTGCTTGTTTTTTACCTGTTATTCAATGACTATATTACTACATAGCTTGCCGCTCTACAAGCGACTAAGTAGACTATTTAGTCATTAGGCGGACGGATGCGCAGGTAGCTACATATGATACGGACTATATCCCGTACCTCTATGCGTGGCAGAGGTGTAGTACTGCGCTCCATACCCTGCCCCATTATAATGAAAGGCGTGGGTATAGCCGTGGATACAGGGCTTAGCTGTGGATTGCTGGCCAGATCTTCGACCTGCCATCCTGGGAGTACTGACCAATAAACATCAGCACGATAGCGCGCTACTGTAGCCCGTGCCAGACGGCGCACGTAGTCATCGCCAGAGCTTGCTAGCTCATGGGCTGGGACCGTGCGCCCAATCCCCTCAGCAGCAGAGAGGAAGTCTGCTATATCAGACTGTAAGCTTTCTAGAGAGAGACGCTTGCTCTCGACTAACTTGTGATTGAGATATAAGCGTCCGTTGGCGTTATGGCTAATCCATTCCCCTGGCCCATGCTGAGCCGTAAGGTACATATTAATCAGAGCCGTAAGCCTAGCTACACTCACACTTCGCTTGAGGCGCTCGCTCTTGCTATCCTTATAGGATGTGTAACCTGTATAGCCCGTACCGCTAAGAGTAATAAGGCAATTATGCAGCCCCAGGCGCTTATCTAGAGCCTCGAAAAGACGCTTCAGCTCGGCATCGAGACGCAGATAAGTAT
>JAXFXP010000090.1:0-7254 GCA_034091595.1 Porphyromonas sp. | reverse complement strand
GATGATCCCAATGTTCCTCTAACCAATCGCATAATAACTGCTTGATAACACCAAAGTCTATAACGCGGCCAAGCTCATCCAAGCCCTCTGCGGTACAGACGAAGTGCACACGGTAATTATGCCCGTGTAGATGTCGGCATTTATTCTCGTGCCCTACGACACGATGTCCCATGCTTATATCATGATAGCGCTCTACTGTTGTCATTCTGTTGTTGATTTATCTAGTACAATCTTCCCCTCCTCGGCAGTCAACTTAAGGGTAGCACCAGGTCGAATAACCTCCTCTAATATGAGGTCTGTTAGCCTATCCTCTACCTCACTCTGTAGTGTGCGCCTTAGGGGACGTGCGCCGTACTCAGGATCGTAAGCTACCTTAGCCAGCATATCCATAGCCAAATGATCTATCTCTAGGCTGTAGCCCATACGCTCTAGGCGCTCCCGTAGTGGACGTAGCTCGACCTCTACGATCTGACGTATTACCCCCTCATCGAGCTGCGAGAATGTAATAATATCATCTATTCGATTGAGAAACTCTGGGCTAAAGGTTTTCTTCAGAGCCTTCTGTATAATATCACGGCTACGCTCTTCCTGTTGGCTCCCGTCATGGTAGCCAATGCTCCGTCCGAAACTACGTGCTTCACGAGACCCTACGTTAGAGGTAATCACAATAATTGTGTTACGGAAGTCCACTTTACGCCCGTAGCTATCTGTCAGATAGCCTTCATCTAGTAGCTGGAGCATCAGGTTGTAAACGTCGGCATGCGCCTTCTCTATCTCATCAAAAAGCACAATAGAGTACGGCTTACGACGCACCTGTTCGGTCAGCTGGCCTCCTTCATCGTGCCCCACGTAGCCCGGGGGAGCACCAACAAGACGACTTACAGCAAATTTCTCCATATATTCACTCATATCCACTCGTATCAGAGCGTCACTAGTGCCGAAGAGTTCCTCGGCGAGGCACTTTACCAGGAAGGTTTTACCAACACCTGTGGGGCCAAGGAACATAAAACTACCAATAGGACGTTTAGCGTCACGTAGACCTAATCTACTGCGCTTAATGCTACGTGCCAGAGTTTCTACAGCTTGATCCTGACCGATAACACGTCTGCGAAGGCGCTGCTCTAGTTCTTTGAGCCGCTGTAACTCCCCTCCTGCTATACGTTGCACGGGTATAGAGGTCATCATGGCAATAACCTCTGCCACATTTTCCGCACTTACGAGGGGATAATTATCCTGCACTCTGCTTCTAAACTGCTCTTGCGCCTGGATAATAGCCTCCTCAAGCATAAGTTCCTTACTACGGTAACTAGCTGCTAGCTCGTACTTCTGCTCCGTGATAGCTGCTAGTTTGCGAGCCGTGTAGTCGTTGCGCTCTTGCTCAAGCTCTGCCACTGGGCTTAGCTCCTCTGGCTCTACGGTGCGACTACCCTCCTTAGCCCCAGCCTCGTCCATCAGGTCGATTGCCTTATCAGGGAAATGACGGTCGTTTAGATAGCGCTCTGCATAGTCTACCATAGCGGAGAGAGCTTCCTCTGTATAGCGTACTCGGTGATGCTCCTCGTAGTGGGTACGCAGCTGGCGCAGTATCTCTAGGGTCTCCTCTGGGGTGCTAGGCTCGACGAGGACACGCTGGAAGCGACGCTCTAGAGCACCATCTTTCTCTATATGCTTACGATATTCCTCCAGCGTAGTAGCACCGATACATTGCACACGTCCTCTAGCCAAAGCAGGCTTGAGAAGATTGGCAGCGTCCATAGAACCGCTAGCACCGCCAGCACCAATCATCGTATGAATCTCATCTATGTATATGATGACATCGGACGAAGACTCTAGCTCGGTAATAATGCCCTTGATACGCTCTTCGAACTGCCCACGGTATTTGGTACCTGCCACTACGGCAGAGAGGTCTAGCTCAATGATTCTCTTATGGATAAGATGCACAGGTACAGCCTGCGCTACGATACGCAGAGCTAAACCCTCTACCAGACTCGTCTTACCAACGCCTGGTTCTCCTATTAGGATAGGATTACTTTTACGTCTGCGACCCAATATCTGACTCATCCGCTCGATCTCTAGCTCACGCCCTATGACAGGGTCTAGCTTGCTAGCTCTAGCCAGAGCCGTAATATCGCGGCCAAAGCGGTCTAACATCGGAGTCTTGCTCTTACTTCGCTCAGATCGGCTAGAGCTACGTCCCTGAGTACTCTGGCCTTTATCGTCAGCCTCTGCCAGCTCGTCATCATCGTCGTCGTCATAAGCATCATCTCGCTTGGCCGAATTCTCGACTCCTCTATGCCCCATAGCTTTGCGAATAGCATCAGCAAACTGGTGCATGATATCAGCACCTAGGGCAGAGCTCGTAGTATTAGCATCAGCACTAGCTAGCTGTCGCTTTAGGAAGGTATCACTATCACTCTCTAGGACTGCACGCATCAGATGTATGGGGCCTACAGCCTTGTCGTCCCCTCCACACAAACGCACAGCCTCTACAATCGCTACACGAGCCTCCTCGCCTAGCGAAGGTTCTTCCTCCGGTGCACGCTTGGTTGTTTCCTCTAGGTACGCATCATAGCGCTCTAGCAGCGTCTCGGTGTTTACTCCTTTGCTGCGCAGATAGTCGAGGCTAGCTGGGCTTCCCTCCTTGATAATGCCATATAGAAGTAAGTCTGGAGTAACCTCCAAGGACTCCAGCTCCCTGGCACGCTGGAAGCTTAGCTCCATAGCAATGCGAAACTTGTCTGTATAATTGTATGTCATAATATGCTCCAAGAGCAAAGAGTGTACCAAATCGAGAGGGGCGTGTCCCAAACTTTACAGATCCACGCCCCTCTCACTCATATTTATATGCAATGTCTAGTTAGCCAGCGCAACCCAGCGCACATAGGCGAAATCTTGACGGTGCGGTAGCTGAGGATGCTGAGGCAGTATACGCAGGCTGTAGAGATTACGTCCTGGGTGTGTAGCCTTCAGCTCAAGTGCATACTCCTCTACTCCATCTACAGACGATACTAGGCTAAGCGGTTTGCAGGCCACTAGCTTAAGTTGTCCATCTTCATTGCGTTCTGCGATTACGAGCTCTACAGCCAATTCGCAGCTAAGGCCCCCTTTACTGAGTCGGATACGGACTTGCTCCTTATTCCCCACCAGGTGCGCACCCTGTACAAAGGAGTCTTCTAGGCTAAGCACCGATAGATCCTCCCAATGCTGCGCAACCTCGTGCTTCCAAGCAACGAGCTCGGACGCAATGGCATAGCTATCGGCATGTAAGCGTGCCGAGCGCTCAGCAAGTTTAGCGTAGAAGCGCGAGAAGTAATCGTCCATCATACGACGCATCGTATAATGAGGAGCTATGAAGTTGAGCGAGTTTTTCACCGTCTGCATCCAAGCGTCACTATAAGGCTTCTCTCCCCGCTCTTCGAAGTAGAGAGGTGCTATCTCACGCTCAATGAGGTCGTAGATCGTAGTGGCATCTAGCTTATCCTGCAGAGCGTTATCAGCAAAGGTACGCTTATCCGTAAGTGCCCAACCAGCACCGGCACGATAGCCTTCGTACCACCAACCGTCTAGTACACTCAGATTAAGTACGCCATTCATCTCGGCCTTTTCTCCTGAGGTCCCTGAGGCCTCTAGAGGGCGGGTAGGTGTATTCATCCAGATATCTACCCCTGCTATGAGCTTAGAGGCAAGGCGCATATCGTAGTTCTCTAGGAATATTATCTTGCCCAAGAACTGTGGCATACGGCTAATCTCCAGGATATACTTTATTAGCCCCTGGCCTCCTCCATCAGCTGGGTGAGCCTTACCTGTGAAGAGGAACTGCACGGGATACTTAGGATTATTAACGATCCTCTCCAGTCTCTCTAGGTCTGTAAAGAGCAGATGCGCACGTTTATACGTGGCAAAACGACGCCCGAAGCCAATGAGCAGAGCGTTGGGGTTGATACCATCAAGCACCTGCTTTGTACGCTCGGGATCACTACTACGACGCAACCATTTCTCCCCATAGTAACCACGTATGTAGTCGACTAGGTGGAGCTTCTGGCGGTTGTGGATACCCCATAGACGTTCGTTCGGAATAGCCTGTAGCTTGCCCCAGGCCTCCTCCTCAGTTTGCTTCTGTACGTAGTCTGCCCCAAGCACCTCTGCGTAAAGCTCCTGCCACTCGTCCCCTGCCCAAGTCGGCATATGGACGCCATTAGTAACATAACCGACATGTAGCTCCTCAGGGAAGAAGCCAGGCCACATAGGAGCAAACATCTCCTGCGAAACCTTGCCATGCAATAGACTTACGCCATTAGCCTCTTGGCAGGTATTGAGAGCAAAAGCACTCATGGAGAATTTCTCATCTGTGCCTGGGTGCTCACGACCCATATCCATAAACTCAGCCCAAGAGATGCCCAGTCTTGCGGGAATATGCCCCAAGTACTTACCCATCAAATCCTCAGTGAAGTAATCATGTCCTGCCGGAACAGGGGTATGTACCGTATAGAGCGAAGAGGCTCGCACAAGCTCCAGAGCGACATCGAAGCTTAAACCCTTCCCTTCCACATAGTCGAGCAAACGCTGGGCGCTCATCAACGCAGCATGGCCTTCGTTCATATGGTAGACATCTTTGGCAATGCCTAGCTTGCTGAGAAGCTGTACACCACCCATGCCCAAGAGGTACTCTTGCTTGAGACGGTTCTCCCAATCTCCACCATAGAGCTGGTGCGTAATGAAGCGATCCCATTCACTATTCTGCTGCAGGTCGGTATCTAGTAGATAGAGCTGTATGCGCCCTACATCTACTCGCCAAATGTGGCTGTATACGGTATAACCGTTATAGGGGACCTCTAGGACGAGGGGACTACCATCAGCATTGAGTACCTGTTGCAGGGGGAGATGCGTAAAATCTTGTGCCTCGTAGTTGGCCAATTGCTGACCGTCTGAACTAAGGCTCTGCGTGAAGTAACCATATCTGTATAGGAAGCCTACGGCTGTCAGGCGGACATTACTATCACTTGCCTCTTTGAGGTAATCACCAGCAAGGACACCTAGACCACCAGAGTAGATCTTTAGGACATTGGTAAGCCCATACTCCATACTAAAGTAGGCCACCGAGGGGCGCTGACTATCAGCAGGCTCTGCCATATAGCTCTGCCACTCTGCATATACTTCGTCTATTTGCTTTAGGAGGGCTTTGTCGGATTGCACACGCATTATCTGCTCGTCATCTAACAAGCGGAGCATCAGTACCGGATTGCCCTCGGTCTTTTCCCATAGTTCGGGAGATATCGTGGAGAAGAGTTGCTTCGCTTTGGGAGTCCACACCCACCAAAGGTTGTGGGCGAGGTCGTCTAGCTTGGCTAGCTCCTCGGGAAGCTGAGCGTAGGTATAGACATCAGTCCATACCGCTTCGTTAGCTTTCTTTGGGATGATCATATTCTTGCTTATTCGGTTAAATTCTATACAAAGGTACGTGTTTTCGGACTACTAATAGCAATAGGCCTCACTCCCAATAAGAGTGAAGCCTAGTGTACCCGGAGCCGGGATCGAACCGGCACGAACTTGCGTTCATTGGTGTTTGAGACCAACGCGTCTACCAATTCCGCCATCCGGGCATTGCGAGTGCAAAGGTAGCAACTATAATTGATAAAAACAAGATCTAGTAAGGGAAACAGCAGACACTAACCGCTTAAGCTCTATAATGCCTGTAGCAGCTCCTCTGCAAAATACTTGCTACGGCCCTCAGTATGAATAATAATGCTGTAGGAGCACTGCTCTACACGTACCCATAGGGATTTGTCTATTAGGCTGGGCTTTGTATGGCTACATGGGGAGAGGAGCGCCCTTGCTCTTGACTTCCATCCCTTATGAGTGAGCTACATCCGTGTTCCATAGTTATTGTACAGTTCTACACCTGCACCAGAATGGAAGTTTAGGCGCCTGTGTACGGCAACGGCTATCCCTTCGTGCGCTAATCTTACACGCTATGTAAACCTTAGATATACCTATGTCTAGTTTACAAGACCTATCATTTCAGCTCCTCCCCACTCCCTCGAAAGTACGGCGGCATAGTATTAGCTATGGGGAGCAATACAACCAGGGCTCAGAGCTGGAGGCTAAACTAGGGATAAAACTGTCTATTATATCGATGATTTGCCTAACTTTGTCTTAGCGTCCAACCCTACTGGTGTACTCTCGTACAACTAACCTGTCGTAGGGTGGTCCTATAACCCGATATCAAGCCCGGAACATATGAGTCCTAACTTCCCCTACATAGAGCGCGATGAAAGCTGGATGTACTTCAATAGGCGCCTGCTATGCGAAGCCGAACGAACAGACCTCCCCTTGCTGGAGCGCTTCAACTACCTAGGCATATATTCGAGTAATCTTGATGAGTTTTTCCGAGTACGTGTTGCCTCACTACGCCGTCTATCTGAGTTTAATACCCCAGCCAACGAAGAAGAGCGAGATAGGGCGCGACAGACTCTCCTGCGTGTAGCCCGCTTGTATAAAGACTATTCGCTTCGCTATGAGGAACTACTCTCTGAAATGATGCGGGAGCTAAGGCAGCATGGTATACATATTGTCAACGAGTGCGAGCTAAGCGCCAGCCAAGGCGAAGAGGTACACCATTTTTACATGGAGCATATCAGCAGTATTGTCAACCCCGTATTCATCTGTAGCAGCTCCTTTCATCCAGAGAAGCACTTACGCGAGAGCCTTTACCTAGTAGTCGCTCTGCGCCCCAACTTAGTCCTCAAAAAGGATGGTACTCCCGATTTGGCTATTCTAGAGATACCAACTAAGGCTTGTGGTCGATTTATCCGCCTAAAGGATGGCCCCAATGGTGAGGCTTATATCGTAATGCTCGATGATATACTACGTTTCTGCCTGCCCTATATATTCGCAGGTATGCCCTACACAGAGTACGAGGCTTATACCTTCAAGCTAACTAAGGACTCCGAGATAGAGCTAGAGAGCGACCTCCGCCGTAGCGTAATAGATCAGGTCTCTCTGGGGCTAAAACGCCGCAAGCGTGGTGAGCCCATACGCGTCGTTTATGATGCTGCTATGCCCGAGAATATCCTCAACCGCCTCTGCGAACTAGCCGATCTCAGTAAAAGCGATACCCTGCAGGGGGGCGGACGCTACCACAATATCAAAGATATGATGCAGTTACCCGACTGCGGTCGTAAGCATCTACGCTTCCCCGTCTGGACACAGCGCCAAAGTAGTGTGATTAATTACTCCGAGAGTATACTCTCCAGT
>JAXFXP010000089.1:0-4530 GCA_034091595.1 Porphyromonas sp. | reverse complement strand
TTTTGGTGGTTATAACGTTGGGGACCCACCTCTTCCCATTCCGAACAGAGAAGTTAAGCCCAATCGTGCCGATGGTACTGCGTATAGTGGGAGAGTAGGTAGCTGCCAGTTTTTCGAGAGCCTCTTGGTCTAAGGACCGAGAGGCTCTCTTGCTTTTTATAGTGACCAGTGGGCGGTGGGCTAGTGGGCTTGATAAATTAAGGTGGAATAATTAACTTTGAGGACTATCGATTCTCAACGTATTACTTCAATATCGAGACCTATGTTAAGCCGTACTTATTCAGCTGCTCTTCAGAGCATCCATGCACGCCCCGTGGCTGTGGAGGTAAACTGTGTCCCTGGCTCATATTTTCACCTAGTAGGGCTTCCGGATACAGCCATCAAGGAGAGTCAGGATCGTGTAGCTACTGCACTGATGAATAGCGGATATAAGTATCCGATGAAGCATATTATTATCAACCTGAGCCCTGCCGATGTCCGTAAAGAGGGTTCGGCCTACGATTTGCCAATTGCAGTGGCGATGCTGGCGGCAGATGAGCAGATAGTAGTCCCCGATCTAGATCAGTATATGATGGTCGGGGAATTGATGCTTGACGGCTCTTTACGCCCTATTAAGGGAGCTCTGCCTATAGCTATAGAGGCAAAGTCTCGTGGCTATAAAGCTCTAATATTACCGATAGACAATGCCGATGAGGCTGCAGTAGTGGAGGGGTTAGTAGTCTATGGTGCAGGTAAACTGGTCGAAGTTATTGAGCTACTAGAGGGGCGCTCTGTCCTCAGCCCGACTGAGGTGTCTTTGTCGGAGTTATTTGCTCGGAGTCAAGAGCGTATATTATTTGACTTTAGCGAAGTTAAGGGACAAGAGGCGGTGAAGCGAGCTCTAGAGGTAGCTGCGGCAGGTGGGCACAATATGCTGATGATAGGAGCTCCAGGGAGTGGCAAGAGTATGATGGCTAAGCGCTTGCCAGGTATATTGCCACCCTTCACGATGGGCGAAGCTCTAGAGACAACCAAGATTTACTCAGTGGCGGGTAAGCTATCTCGAGAGCTTACACTGATGACAACGCGCCCATTCAGGGCTCCGCATCACTCCATATCTCCCGTAGCTCTTGTAGGTGGGGGGAGCAACCCCCAGCCAGGGGAGATCAGTCTGGCACATAATGGTGTATTATTTCTGGATGAGTTGCCAGAGTTTAGTCGTAATGTGTTGGAGGTAATGCGCCAGCCTCTAGAGGATCGTACTGTTACAGTGGCTAGGGCTCGCTTCTCTGTCGACTATCCAGCTAGCTTTATGCTCATAGCGGCTATGAATCCTTGTCCTTGTGGGTATTACAATCATCCGACCCGTAGCTGTGAGTGCAGCCCACAGCAGGTACAGCGTTATCTTGGTAAGGTCTCGGGCCCACTGCTCGACCGTGTGGACCTACAGGTAGAGATAAGCCCCGTACCTTTTGAGCACCTGAGCGATACACAGCCTGCTGAGCCCAGCAGTGCTATTAGAGCACGTGTGATGCAGGCGAGAGCGATACAGAATAGACGCTTCGAGGCCTCACCGGAGGTGCACTGCAATGCCCAGATGACTCCGCAGATGATGCAGCTATATGCTCGCCCAGACGAGGCGGGCTTGCAGCGTCTCAAGGTCGCTATGGAGCGCCTCTCTCTGAGTGCTCGTGCTTACGATCGAATTCTCAAGGTTGCCCGTACAATAGCAGACCTAGAGGGGGCAGAGCAAATCAATCAGATGCATATTGCTGAGGCTATTAGCTATCGTAGCCTGGACCGTAATAACTGGGGCGAACGTAGACTTTAGCCTTGTCTACCGTCGTGTGCTATGCTAGAGCTCTAGCCCAGAGCCTCACATCTGTGAGACTAGCTTATCTTTGTGGGTGATAAAAGTAGAGATATGATGAATAAGCCTTATATATACCTTACTCCTCTGATACTTATGAGCCTAGGCTCTTTGCAGCTACAGGCTGCATTAACGAAGCGTCCTAATGTCCTCATTATATACGCAGATGACCTAGGCTATGGGGATCTCGCTTGCTACGGCGCCAGAGGTGTGGCAACGCCTAATATAGACCGTTTAGCATCTCGGGGGCTCCGCTTTACGAATGCGCATGCTATGGCAGCTACGAGTACCCCATCGCGTTACGGGCTACTTACAGGCGAATATGCTTGGCGTCGTCCAGGGACGGATGTGGCAGCAGGTGATGCAGCTATGATTATTAAGCCCGAGCAATATACAATGGCAGACCTCTTCAAGTCTGCTGGTTATCGCACTGGGGCCTTTGGCAAGTGGCATTTGGGTTTAGGAGCAGAGGCTGGGCGGCAGGACTGGAACCGCAGACTCCCTCAGGGTCTCAGAGATTTGGGCTTCGACTATTCGTACATCATGGCGGCTACGGCCGATCGTGTACCTTGCATCTTCATTGAGCAGGACTCTATCGCCAACCCAGACCCTGAACATCCTATAGAGGTGAGTTACCACAAGCCTTTCGAGGGTGAGCCCTTGGGTAAAACTCACCCCGAGTTATTGCGCCTCAAGCATAGCCACGGACACGATATGGCTATCGTCAATGGTATTGGGCGTATTGGTTATAGCCGTGGCGGAGGTAAGGCCTTGTGGCGAGACGAAGACATAGCTGACTCTATCACGACTAAGGCGCTACGCTTCATTGAGGAATCTAGAGATGAACCGTTCTTTATGTACTTTGCGACTAATGATGTGCACGTACCTCGCTTCCCGCACGAGCGCTTTAGGGGCAAGAGCCAGATGGGCTTGCGTGGTGATGCTATTGTCCAGTTTGATTGGTGCGTGGGGGAGCTAATGCAGGCGCTCGAGCGTTTAGATATAGCGGATAATACGCTAATAATACTGACGAGTGACAATGGGGCGGTGCTAGATGATGGTTACCAAGATGAAGCCTTTGAGCGTTTGGGGGCACACCATCCTACGGGAGGACTGAGAGGGAATAAGTATAGTGCCTTCGAGGGCGGTACACGGGTGCCTATGATTGTATCTTGGCCTAGGGGGATTAGGAGCCGAGGCAAGAAGTCTACATTGTACAGTCAAGTAGATCTTATGGCCTCTCTGGCTGAACTCTTGGGCGTGCGCCTACCAGAGGGTGCGGCTCCCGACAGTCGGGCCTATGCCGAGGCTTTATTCGGTTCTCGTAGTGCAGCGGGCTGCCCTTGGGTGATACAGCAGGCTGCCAACAAAACCCTGTCGTTACGTACTGAACGCTGGAAGTATATCGAGCCTAGTGATGGGCCTAAGATGATTCCGTGGGCCCCTAATATAGAGACGGGTTACCTGAATAAACCACAGCTCTACGACCTAAAAGTAGACCCCTACGAGCAGCATAATGTGGCAGAGCGTTACCCGAAACTCGTGGCTCGTTTGGCTCGAATTATAGCAGAGCAGAGAGCTCGCAAATAGGCTATGCTTAGGATACTTGTAAGATAATGGATAGATTTAGCAACTATACACTCGGTGCAAGAGATGCTGTCTTGCTTTTGGCAGAGCTGCACAAACGAGGCTATGAGCGCTTGCGCTTCTTTGGTTATGTATCCCCAAACGGTGCTGCTTATAGGGTGCACTTTGCTCACCGGGAAGCAATGAGGGATAATGGATACGAGCTTGATGAGGAGGCTATTTGGCATGCTTCTGTCGGGCTGAAGAGCTGTGGACTATCTTCGGATACTTTGGCTGATAAGTTTTTGCGAGAGTACGGAGACAATCCCAAGCTAGTAGAGGCTAAAAAGGAGGACCCAGAATACGTGCGGTGGTTCCTTCGAGTAGTAGAGCTAGCTCATAGGGATATCTATCTCAGCCCCTTCTCTGAGTATCAAGAGGCAAGTTTGTATCGGGGGTATATAGACACGACGGGAGGAGAAGGTGAACACTTGCCTTTACCTCCTGCATTTTCACGCCCCTTCGTAGGTACTCCCTCCGCTCAAGTTTGGGTGGAGAGTGCTGCACAGGTTGCTAGGCGTTTACATCTAGGACAGGTAGACAAGGCTGGAGTTTCGTATTTCGATGGGCATCTCTCTGCTGTTTCTTCACAGGGGAGGGATTGGCGAGAGCGGGTAGTTGGCTATCTACACGATAGTACAGAGGATACCAACTATACGCTAGAGGCTGTGCTATCGCTTCTGGAGGAGGCAGCAGGAGCCTCGCTACCTCATCGAGATCGAAAAGAAATAGAGCTGGCTCTAAGGCTTCTAGACCATCATTCGGCAGACAGTCGGGAGGCTTACATACAGCGAATAGTAGCTAGTCCTCTAGCTATAGCGGTCAAACTGCACGATTTGGCGCACAATATGGACATCTCACGGCTAGTGTCTCTCTCGCCTCGGGACTATGAGCGTGTAGAGCGTTACAAGCGTGAGTTCGATTACTTAAGTAGTTTCCTTCGTGCACCGACTTATCTAGATTAAGCTGTGGTATCTCCCGAAAGACTGCGATAAATGGCCTTAATGCTGTCTTCCCAGTCTTCGGCGTAGTCCTCTATCTCGTACCAAGAGCGA
>JAXFXP010000088.1:0-2436 GCA_034091595.1 Porphyromonas sp. | reverse complement strand
TGCACACAAATATAGCAAATAAAGCAACATCAGCACAGACTGATAGCCTGTGCTGATGTTGCTCTAGCGAAGTATCCGCCCCGTATTACTTCATGCGCTTGATGATGTTGTAGGCCTCATAGATACCTAGCTCTCCGGCCTTGCTGAGGTCCCGGATACCCTCCTCAGTCTTACCCAGAGAGAGGTAAAGCAAGCCCCTATTATAATAGGCCTCCGCCAGCTGAGGTTGGAGCTCAATAGCACGGCTATAGTCCGTTACTGCTGTCTGGCTATCTCCATTCTGGGCGTAGAGTACTGCCCTATTGTAGTAGCCATAGGCAAAGTCTGGCTGTAGCATCAGCAGCTGCCCTAGGTCTTGCATAGCACTAGGGACGAGGTCTAAGGCTGTGGGGGTACGTGCTGCCGTCTGGCGTGCTAAGCCCTGTGTCGTCTGGCTAGACACAGCCCCATCTAGCTGAGCCGCAGCTTGACTACTCTTGGCCTCACTATGACGCATAGAGGCGATAGAGCGTGCCCATAGAGCCAAAGCATTCTGCCCATCTAGAGCCAGAGCTCTATTGTAGTCTAATATTGCCTGTTCGTAGTCTTGTAGGAGGCTGTGTATAATCCCACGCCTCAGATAATAGCGTAGCTGTCCCTTGTCCTCAGCACTGCCTAGCTCGGCCTGTAGCGTTGCTATCTGTTCACTCGAGAGGGCTAGAGGTGTAGCCTGCAAGCGTAAACGTAGGCTATCTCCTGGACTATTGAACTGCTCCACCAAAGAGCTGTAGTGGGGCTTGACACTCAGAGGCTTGCCGTCCGCATCCAGCGGCAGGAAGAAAGTCAAATAATCCATCGGGCGCTGCTCTACAGCTACATCTCTATCCTGTACCCTGCCACGAGCTTTGCTCTGATAACGAGTATCGGGCGTATTCTTGCGCTCACCCTCTATCAGTAGGGCATACTTATCTATAGACATATCACCGGCCGCCTTGGTAGCACGTCGTTGATTGCTGAGCGCCTGAGCATGTGCCTGCTGAGACCGGCTCTGATTACGTATCAGCTCGCTAGCGTGCCAATAGTCGGCATTAGCCCCTCGCTTATCACCGAGTTTGCTCTTAAGCAGTGAGCGTTGGATGAAGCCATCAGCAAACGAGGGGTATTGCCTGAGGACACTATCTAAGTCTGCTACTGCCGTCTGCAAGCCCTCACCAATATTGAGGCTCAGAAGGGCCCTATTGAAACGAGCAATGTAGTTGCTAGGCTGTAGGCTAATAATACGGTTCCAGTCCGAGAGAGCTAGGCGCTGCTCTCCGACCTGCTGATAAAGTATAGCACGGTTATTGAGACTGATCTCATTCTTGGGGTCTAGCTCTAGCGCTCGGCTATAGTCTGCTAGTGAAGCTCTGAGGTTGTTGTTGTGATAATGCAGTATCGCCCTATTCGTGTACAGCTCGGCATCGCCACCATCCAGCTCTATAGCACGGTCTAGGTTTTCTACAGCTTGCCCCCAAGCCTTACGCTCTGCATCTATCGAGGCCTTCAGGCGGTAAGGCAGGCTCATACTAGGGTCTATGCGCAGAGCCTCAGCTATGCGTTGCAGAGCTAGGGTTGTATCCCTACGCTCTAGAGCTATAGCTGCACGCAGGGCATAGGCCTCATTGTATTTGTTGCTATAGTGCAGTAGGTCTCTTAGGCTCTGCTCGGCATCATCAAGGCGCTTGAGGCGCAGCTCTGCCACAGCTTGATTGTAGCGCATCTGGGCATTGTCGGGCGCTAGGGCGATGCCTCGTTTATAATCCGCCACAGCCGCCTCTAGCCTATCGGTATTCTGATAGGCTACCCCACGAATAAGGTATGAGCGGCTAATATAGGGATTGAGGCGAATACTCTCGCTAGCATCCTCAGCAGCCCCATTATAGTCCTCTAGACTTATCTTAGCAATCGAACGATATAGATAGGGCTCTGCCAACCACGGACGAGTATCGATAACGCGGTTGAAATAGCCAATTGACACGACGTAATCGTTAAAGTAAAGCGCATTACGCCCTATCGAAATCACATGCTCGACATCTATCTGTGCTCGTGCCACCTCGGGCAAAATCAAGCTGAGGAATAATATAAGGAATCGTAGTATCTGCTTGCTCATAATAGGAAAACGAATAAGCAAAGATACATATTATCCTCTGTAAGGCGTATGGGTGGTGAGCAGTGGTTAGTGGCTAGTATTACTAGAACTAGTCTCGGGCGGGCTTAAGCCCACTGCCCACTAATCACTGCCCACTACCCACTAAGCCCTAAAAAGCAAGAGAGCCCCTCGGTCCTTAGACCAAGAGGCTCTCGAAAAACTGGCAGCTACCTACTCTCCCACTATACGCAGTACCATCGGCACGATTGGGCTTAACTTCTCTGTTCGGAATGGGAAGAGGTGGGTCCCCAACGTTATAACCACCAAAA
>JAXFXP010000087.1:0-11518 GCA_034091595.1 Porphyromonas sp. | reverse complement strand
GCAAAGGTAATACAAGTTTTCTATTCCCACAAATATCCGAGAGAAAAAGTTTAACACCTAGACAGCAGAAAACAGCCTAATACTCCTATAATCCAACACTTACACACAGAGAAAAAGTTTGGAGAGAAATTAGTCGCTTCGGACTCCGAACCTAATCTCAGCGACTCGGCACTCGGCAATTCGGAGCGCACTCGTCCCCTACCCAAGCCCGAGGCCGTGGCTATAGCCACCATTCGGCCACCTAATAGGCAGACAAGTAGCCGCCTACTAGGCGGCCACAAGCCCCTCCCAGAGCGAGTCACAGAGGGTTCCGACATTCACCCTATCGAATATCCACGGGATTATGCCTATTTTTGCTAAGGCTAGAGCTGAGCACGATGGCAAGAGCTATCATATAATAGGTATAGCCCTCGTCCACGTTAGTAGAATAAAGTGAAACAATACATATATAATAGCACAACTCAATACCTATCGGAGTATGAAAAAGGTTATCCTCGGGCTACTCGTAGCCCTCTGTATGATAAGCTGTGGTGTTAGCCGCAAAAAGATAGACCGCATTCAGCCTGGGCAAACGAGCGAAGATGTGCGCCGTATCCTCGGACGCCCCGACTACCGAGGCTTCGACCGCACACGCAGCGAGTGGCGCTACCGAGTGGACGATGGCATGTGGCTCGTCTTCTTCGAGAACGACCGCGTCGTCGCCCTAGACTTCGTAGAGCGCGGTCGGTATGGCTACCCCGAGGGGGCTAGTGGCGCAGGTGTTAGCATCGGCGTCGGGACAGACTTCGGGGGCTTCGGCATCCACCTCCCCTTACCTAAGTTTGGAGGGAAGAAAGCCTCGTGGTTTCGCGAGCTAAGCCGACAGCTAGACAAGGGCCATCCCAGTGATTATCTGGGACTCATCGAGGAGGCTGCTAAAAAGCACTTTTTCTCGGCCGAGGAGGTGGCCCACCTCCTCGGCTACGCCCAGAGCCTCTCGGCGAAGGTCGGCCTGCTACAGCGCCTAGTGCCACGTATGCTCAACCTTGACAATCTGGACGCCCTCTATGCTGCCCTACCCGACGAAGAGTCTAGACGCGAACTACAGAAGATTATCACAGAGGAACTAAGTCAGCGTCGCTCCCACCTCCGCTAACGCCACGGATGCCCAACTATCTAGATATACACACGCACCACTACCAGAGCGTGGGCGATAGTCGTATGAGCTACCGCCCCACTGAGCCCCTGCTCGGCCCTGGACTCTACTCCCTAGGGCTACACCCCTGCTACCCCGAGGATATGCAGAAGTCTGCCTTGGCCTTGCTCCGGAGTCGTCTCAGCAGTGAGCAAGCGCTGATATGGGCCATTGGCGAGGCAGGACTCGACAAGTTATCCCCCGTCCCCCTAGAGCGACAGCTCCACTACCTAGAGGCACAGATAGAGCTGAGCGAAGCCCTCGGCCTGCCTCTGATCCTGCACTGCGTACGAGCCTACAACGAGTTGATGGACCTGCGCAAGCGCCTTCGCCCTAGGCAGGACTGGATTATACACGGCTATCGGCGTGGTGCAGAGCTAGCCGAGAGTTTGCTTCGTGCAGGCTTTTATCTGAGCTTCGGACAGCATTACGATGCCGAGGCATTACGTCTAACGTACGAAGCCGATCGCCTGTATCTAGAGACAGACGAGGCCCCTATCGATATAGAAGAGGTTTACCGCAGGGCCTTGCACACGCTCGGACTGGCGAGTATGGAGGTACTACAGCAATATATCCTAAAGCAAGCCTACGGCAGCACCAGCAAACTATGGCATTGAGAAAAGAACGAGTCAAGAAGCTCTACTACAGCATCAGCGAGGTCAGCAAGCTTCTCGGAGAGAGCGAGACGACCCTACGCTACTGGGAAGAAGCCTTCCCGCACACTGCCCCCAAGCGTTCGCTGGGGGGGACACGTCGTTACACCGAGGACAAGATAGAGTCCCTGCGCACTGTACAACGTCTCGTCCGCCAAGAGGGTATGACCCTAGAGGGAGCCAAGGTAGCCCTAGCGAAGCGCCGCACTAGCCTAGAGCGTCGCGAGCAAGCCATCAGCACCCTGCGCCAAGCGCTAGACAAGCTACAGAGGCTACACAAACATCTAGAGCAAAGCCTAGACTAAGGCGCTACTCATTATTATATAAGCACAATGAATGCAAAACTATACCTTATCCCCGTCCCGCTAGCCGAGGTAGAGCACAGCCAGTGCCTACCCGAGTATAATCGTGAGGTCGTACGGGGTATCCGCCACTTCGTAGTCGAGAATATCCGCTCGGCACGTCGCTTCCTCAAAGCAGCCGACAAGGGCATCGACATCGATAGCCTTAGCTTCTACGAGCTAAACAAGCATACCACGCCCGAGGCTATCGCTAGCTACCTAGCCCCTCTAAAGGCAGGAGAGAGCATCGGCCTCATCAGCGAGGCTGGTTGCCCCGCTGTGGCTGACCCTGGGAGCGATCTGGTAGCCCTAGCCCAGAGCCAAGGCTATGCCGTAGAGCCCCTCGTAGGCCCCTCGTCCATCCTGATGGCGCTGATGGCTTCGGGCTTCAACGGTCAGCGCTTCGCCTTCCTTGGCTATCTGCCGATTGATGACGCTGAGCGCACGAAGGCTATCCGCGAGGCTGAGCACCGAGTGCTTAGCCTAGGAGAGACACAGATATTCATCGAGACCCCCTACCGCAACGAGCGCCTAGTGGAGGAGCTCATCAAGCACTGCAAGGGTACGACGAAGCTCTGTATCGCCTGTCAGATTACCTCGCCAGAGGCCTTCATCCGCACCCAGGCACTCTCGGCATGGCGGGGCAAGATACCTACACTACACAAACTACCTACGATCTTTGTACTCGGACGATGAGCAGACTACGCAAGACCAAGATAACCGAGATGGCTCGCCTCGATGTAGCGGGCTATGCCCAGAGCGACAAAACGCCCATCATCGTAGTACTAGACAACGTACGTAGCATGAATAATGTGGGCTCTGTCTTCCGCACGGCTGATGCCTTTCGACTCGAGAGCCTATATCTATGTGGCATCACCGCCCGTCCGCCCCATCCGGATATACACAAGACAGCCCTCGGCGCAGAGGACAACGTAAACTGGCGCTACTACAGCAATACCTCCGAGGCCGTACAAGAGCTCCTCGAGGCTGGCTATATCGTCTATGCGCTAGAGCAAGCCTCGGGTAGTACCTCCCTACCCGACTTCCGTCCCGAAGTAGGCACTCGATACGCACTAGTCCTCGGCAACGAGGTACATGGCGTAGCACAGGAGGTTATTGATTTGGCTTCGCACTGCCTAGAGATACCGCAGTATGGCACCAAACATTCTCTCAACGTAAGCGTGGCAGCAGGTATCGCCCTCTGGCAGATGTGCGCTCCGCTACTGAGCCAACACGAGCGCTAATGGAGGACCCTCAGATTATCACCACCTCGGACGGCAGCCCTACGCTCTACAACCCTCAGTTCGGAGAGCATTACCACTCGGTACACGGAGCAGTGCAGGAGAGTCGGCACATCTTCATCGAGGCCGCACTACGCCACAGACTCGCCCAGGCTATCCCCACAGAGGGGCTTCGGCTACTGGAGCTAGGCTTCGGCACGGGGTTCAACGCTCTGATGACCCTAGAGGCTCTACGTGGCACGGATATTGCAGTGCATTATACGAGCCTAGAGCTCTACCCTGTGCCCGAGTCTGTCTACCGCCAACTCTCTTTCCCTCTGGAGATGCCCGAGCGAGATGCGTGGCTACAGGCTCTGCATGAAGCCCCGTGGGAGCTAGAGTATCCGCTCCTCGAGTCCCCGAGCTTCGTCCTATGCAAGCGGCAGACAGACATTGCTAGCTATACGCCCGAGCTGGGGCTCGATGTTATATACTTCGATGCCTTCTCGCCCGAGACACAGCCCGAGCTGTGGAGCCAGGAGCTTTTCGCTAGGCTATACACGGCAAGCCGCCCAGGGGCTGTGCTGACGACCTACTGCGCCAAGGGCGAGGTGCGTCGTAGGCTAACACGAGCTGGCTGGCTAGTAGAGCGTCTACCTGGCCCCCCAGGGAAACGCGAGATGCTACGTGCTAGCAAAGGCTCCTAAGAACCAAGGGCAGTACTTATTTGTTACTAGACTAAAAAAACGATACACTTAGTATTAATTATGAACAACTACAATTATCCCAACAACCCGCAGGGCGGGTATGTGTACCAAGACACGGCACTACAGACGACACTCGTGCAGCGTGTATTCGTATGGATGGCACTCGGACTAGGGATTACGGGCCTGACGGCTTACCTCACCTACTCGAGCAACCTGCTCTACATCCTCGCTCCGTATATGATGTTCCTCATCCTCGCAGAGCTGGGGCTTGTCTTTGCACTCAGTGGGCTAATCAACCGCATTAGCTTCCCTGTGGCAACGGCACTCTTCGGAGGCTACTCTATCCTCAATGGTCTGACCCTATCGACTATCTTTGCCGTCTATACGGCAGACTCTATCGCCACAACCTTTTTCGTGTGTGCGGGGACCTTCTCGGCTATGGCCTTCTACGGCTATGTAACCAAGCGCGACCTCTCGAAGATGGGTAGCATCCTGATGATGGCCCTTATCGGCCTCATCATCGCTGGTCTGGTGAATATCTTCCTCCAGAGCTCTATGCTCTCGCTAGTAGCCTCTGGTATCGGTGTCCTTGTCTTCACGGGGCTAACAGCCTGGGATATGCAGCGCATCAAGCAGTCCTTCTCTGGCGTGTACGAGGATAGCGACGAGGTAAAGAAGTACTCGGTAATAGCGGCTCTGAGCCTTTATCTAGACTTCATCAACCTATTCCTCTATCTGTTACGCTTCCTCGGCAACCGCAAATAAAGACTATTGCATAATACGGCACTCGCTTCGTTGTTTGCGACATTCGGGCTCGGTCATTTACACAAGTAAACTCCCTTCGCCCTCTGTCTTAACGCCTGGCGATTGCCGCATTCTCCAAAGTCTAGCAAACTGACAAGCCTAGGCTTGTCAGTTTGGAGACCGTGCAACGGCCTCCAGTAGTTAGGGACTTAGACCCGAAACAGCAGAAAGGCTGTGATGCTAGGTGCATCACAGCCTTTGCTGTTTCCTGCGAAGCGAAAGTTTGTACCGCACTTGCTCCCCAAGCTAGATACTATGACCTATCGCTAGTCTCTATGGGTCGGATAACACGGCATGGGTTACCGATGGCAAGCACTCCCTCAGGAAGATCCTTGTGAACGACGGAGCCCGCACCGACGACAGTATTGCGCCCTATCGTTACTCCAGGCAGAATCTGAACGCCAGCACAAAGCCAAACATTATCCCCTATAGTTATGGGAGCGGCATATTCAAGGCCAGTATTGCGAGTCTCGGCATCCATTGGATGCAAAGCTGTATACAGACCTACGTTGGGCGCTAGTAAGACATTGTTTCCGATACGTATCGGGGCACAATCTAACATCACACAGCCGGTATTAGCATAAAAATTCGCACCTAGCTCTACGTTGTAGCCGTAATCGCAGTGAAAAGGTGGGACTATTGTCGCAGAGGCATCCACGCATCCGAGCAGTTGGGCTAGCACCAGAGCCCGCTCTTCGGTCTGCGACGGCCGTAGATGGTTATAGTCGTAACACAGCTCACTAGCCCTAAGGCGCTGCCGACTGAGCTCCTCATCGGCAGGCAGATAGTGTAGCCCTAGGGCCGCTTTTTCTCTCTCTGTCATCATATATTGGGATTCTAGCATGTTGCTAAAAACGAATTAGTGCTGTACACTGCCTGGCCAGAACGGGTCAAGGTAGTATACAGCACTAGCTATTTTACGAGTTCGTAAGACTACTCCTCGTCTTCCTGCTCCTGCAGGCGGTGGCTGTAGTCTATCAGGTGGCGTAGGTTCGTGAGGATTTCGTTAGTTTCCTGTAGTACATTCATATATACTAGGGATACACGTACGTTCTCGCGCTCGCCCTTATGCGTACGCTTCATCTGTGTCTTGCGCATCTCCTTAACGAGCTCCTTGAGCTCCTTACCCTTGGCACGAGCCTTCTTGACATCCTCCATACGCTCGCTAGATATCATCTCTAGCGTTAGCTGGATATAGCCTAGTACTTGGTCTCGTACGGGAATGAACTCCTTGCGTAGTTCCTCGGGCAGAGGATTGAAGTTATTAGCTACGTGTTCGTTGCAGACATCGGTAGAGCGTTCGATAGCGTAGAGTGTCTGTAGACAAGCATTAGCCCCGAGGTGGAACCACATACTTTTCTCAAGCACTTCGTCCGTAGGAATACGACGCAGGCAAAGGGTCTCCTTACGGCGCATGGTCTTAAACTCCCGTTTGTGGCCCTCAGTCTTATTGCGGAGCTTACCTAGGGTCTTAAAGTCTTCGTTGAGCAGACCGTCTGTAAGCGCTAGATAGTCCTTGGCCACATGCTCCAGGAAGCGCATCTGTGTGCGACGCACGTGCTGGGAAAGTAGGGGCCACATCTCCTCGGGCTTTTCGCTGTCTAGTATCTTGATGAAGAGCTCATCCTCAGCAGTCCCCTTTTTCTTCGCAAAGAAGTGGTCACTCAAGAGTAAGAATAATGCGAGTGCTGATAGAGCAAACATAGCGATGAAGCCACCGTAGTACATAGTAACGGCACAGATACAAGCTATAATAAACGATGCACCTGCAGTTACAAACCAACCACCGATAACCCCCATCACACCGGTAAGACGCCCCACAGCACTCTCACGGCTCCAAGCACGGTCGGCAAGCGAGCTACCCATAGCAACCATAAATGTAACATAGGTAGTGGAGAGTGGTAGCTTGAGCGAGGTCCCTAGGGCAATCAGTAGACCCGCCAACACTAGGTTCACAGAGGCACGCACAAGGTCAAAGGCAGCCCCCTGCTCCAGAATGATCTCATCCTTACGGAAGCGACTGTCAATCCAGCGTATCACACTATCGGGTAGGATGGCATCGAATGTCTTATTAAGGCTGTGCCCTACACGTACTAGCCCACGAGAGATACGAGAAGTACCGAAGCTCTCCTCTCCCTCATCCTGACGCGATAGGTTCACAGAGGTCTTGATAACGTTCTGAGCACTCTTACTAAATACGAGTGCTAACACCATTACCATCCCAGAGCCGACGAGGAAGTACCAGGGTGTAGAGCTAGGGCCATTATTGACATCCATCATATAGGTATCATAGGCGCCATTGCCATTAGCCATATAATCCTGGAAAGCTGAGAGCCCTGCGAGCGGTACCCCGATAAAGTTTACAAGGTCGTTACCAGCAAAGGCGAGCGAGAGAGCAAAAGTACCGATGAGGATGATTACCTTGAAGATATTCACCTTGCAGAAGTGCAGTATCTGCATCACGATACCACTCACGATGAAGATAAGGCCGAGCAGTGTGCTGGTATGCTCCGTAAGCCAAGCCTTATTCTCAGCGGTCATAAAGGCAGAGTCCTTGAGCCCCTTGAAGAGCATAAAGTAAATAATCGCCGTTACCGAGATAGCCCCGAAAATACCTGCAAAGTAAGTGAGGTTCTTTTTGTAGTTGAATGAGAATATCAGACGCGATATCCACATCACCAAGGTCCCAAAGGTCATCGCAACAATCACGGACATAAAGATGGCTACTATCACCTGTAGAGCCTTGCTCGTATTCAGGAGCTCCATCATCTCGGCTCCGCCAGTGGGGTCACCTGCTATCTTGAGCACCGAGATCGTAAAGGCAGCACCGAGGAGGTTAAACACCATCGTAACAGTCGTAGAGGTAGGCAGGCCGAGGGTGTTGAATATATTGAGCAGTATGACGTCCGATATCATCGCCGTCAAGCATATAATCAGCACCTCTCGGAAGGAGAAATAGGCTGGATTATAGATACCATGGCGAGCAATATCCATCATACCATTACTCAGCGCCGCCCCGATGAATACCCCAAGGGCAGCCACGACAAGCACCACTTTGAAAGGCGCAGCCTTGGCTCCGACAGCCGAGTTGAGAAAGTTCACAGCATCGTTGCTCACCCCGACCCAGAGGTCAATCATAGCGAGCACACCTAGGAAGACTAGGAGTATTGTAAAGAGAATATCCATACAATCGTTGTTGTTTGTCTTTGTTTCTTTGTTTTGTTTATTTGCTTTGTCGGGGTCGCATTTGTGGACAGTGCTACCCCAGCCATCTGCTTTGGGTTATAATAGAGCCTTGGGAATCTCCTCTCCTATCAAGGCTAGGAAATCCTCCTCGGTCAGAATGGTAATGCCTAGCTCAGTAGCTTTGGCAAGCTTGCTCGGCCCCATCTTGTCTCCGGCCAGCAAGTAATCCGTTTTGCTAGACACAGAGGAGAGTAGCTTGGCACCATACCGCTCTACGAGCACTTTGTAGTCCTCTCGACTATGATGCACGAAGCTCCCACTAATGACCACCGATTTACCAGCGAGTGGACTATCGTGCACCAACTGGGGGACATCGTCCTCTCCGAGAGACAGCCGTAAACCGAGTGTCCGTAGCTCCTCTACGAGAGCACGGCTACGCTCATCTGCGAAAAAGTCCACTACACTACGAGCAATAACCGCACCTATCTCGGGCGTCTGACATAGACTCTCGACCGTCTGAAGCTCTAGCACATCTATAGAACCATAGGCTCGGGCTAAGTTTTTGGCAACAGTCTCGCCAACATAGCGAATACCTAGACCGAAGAGGATGGCGGGGAACTTAGCCTCCTGGCGAGACGCCTCGATACTCTCGACAAGCTTCTCTGCACTACGACGCTGGAAGCCAGGGAGCGTCATCAGCTGCTCCACAGTCAGGCGGTAGAGGTCTGCTATGCCCGAGATCAATCCCTGCTCGAAGAGCAGATCTATCGTCTCGGGCCCTATGCGGATATCTGCTGCCTTACGACCACAGAAGTGCTCTACCCTAGCCCGTTGCTGTGGGGCACAACCCGTACGGTTGGGGCAAAAATAGGCAGCCTCGCCCTCTACACGCTCCAAGATTGTACCACAGGCAGGGCACACATCAGGGAAGATTACAGGGGTAGCGATAGGATGTCTAGAGTCAGCATCGACAGCTACGACCTTGGGTATAATCTCGCCGCCTTTCTCGACATAGACCGTATCACCGAGGTGCAGATCTAAGGCCTGAATAAAGTCGGCATTGTGTAGCGATGCTCGACGCACCATCGTCCCCGATATCTGCACGGGGCTAAAATTGGCTACTGGCGTAATGGCGCCAGTGCGCCCTACCTGATAGTCTACGCTCTCTAGAGTCGTAGCTACTCGCTCAGCAGCAAACTTGTAGGCTATAGCCCAGCGCGGACTCTTGGCTGTATAGCCGAGACGCTCTTGCTGACTAATAGAGTTTACTTTTAGGACTACACCATCGGTCGCTACGGGCAACTCGTGGCGCTTCTCATCCCACTCGTCTAGGAAAGCTAAAACCCCCTCGAGCTGCGTGCACAAACGCATCTCTCGACTGACCTTCAGTCCCCAATCTAGGCATTTGCTCAAGCGCTCGTAATGGCTATCCGACATGGGTACCTGCCCTGGGATATAATAGAGATAAGCATCGAGCCGGCGCTCTGCTACGATACGAGTATCAAGTTGCTTGAGTGTCCCGCTGGCGGCATTGCGCGGGTTGGCAAAGGGGGCTTCGCCCTGGGCTATACGCAGGGCATTGATACGCTCAAACTCAGCAAAAGGCAAAAGTATTTCGCCCCGCACTTCTAGCTCTTCTGGGTAGCCATCACCCAGTAGGCTTAGGGGTATAGAACGGATGGTACGCACGTTGGCCGTAACATCATCGCCATAAGTGCCATCTCCACGAGTAACAGCCCGCAGCAAACGCCCTCCCTCATAGATTAGAGAGATAGAGAGTCCATCGTACTTGAGTTCGGCACAGACCTCAAAAGGTTCGTCCAGGTCTCTAGCGACACGTCGGTACCAATCCTCGACCTCGGCATGGCTATAGGTATTGCTCAGTGATAGCATCGGATAGCGATGCAGCACCTGCTGGAAGCCCTGCATACGGTCGCTACCGACACGCTGGGTAGGCGAGTCAGCTGTCTGCAACTCGGGGTATGCCTCCTCTAGAGCTATTAGCTCGCTCATCAGGAGATCATACTCTCGGTCTGATATCGTGGGGTTGGCATGCACGTAATAGGCCACATTGTGCCTATTCAGCTCTTTGCGCAGAGCCTCTATGCGCTGGGTTGGGGATTGCTGCATAGCTGATAATACCTTAAATCGTGATACTCGCCATCGACCCACTGCCAGTCTGGCAATGTAGCCGTATGGCTATAGCCTAAGCTCTCGAAAAGAGCACAGCTGGGCACATTGCTTGCCAAAACCTTGGCATAGAGCATACGTAGCCCTAGGCGCCTGAAGGCATAAGACTGCACCAGCATCATCAGCTCTCGCCCATAGCCTTGCCGACGATACTCTGGAGAAATATACAAGCCCACGGACATACGCCGGCTGATAGGCTCATAAGCCAGCAGCTGCAGGTAACCAATAGGGAGAGCCGTATCGCTTAGCTCTGCCATTAGTGCCAGTTCACCCTTCGTTGTTAGGCTGGTCGCACTCTCGGTAATGTAGCTACGGATAAACTCGGCCGATAGAGGGTGCTGCGTCCCAGCACTATCTCTAGCCTCGGGACTATTCTCCCAAGCGTAGAGCGTGTCCGCATCCGATAAATTCAGTGCCCTCAGCCTAATCCGTGGAGTCTTTACGTTTTCGTTTTGGCTCATACTATTGGTCTAAAAGCGAAGGCTTTGCTCGAAGTCTAACCTATTCAGGATGGAACGGCCGAGCGTAACTTCGTCGGCATATTCGATCTCGTCCCCTATAGCGACCCCTCGGGCAATTACCGAGACACGCACGGGCAAGCCCTCTAGCTGTCGGTGAATGAAGAAACCTGTCGTATCCCCCTCCATAGTCGTCCCAAGAGCGAGGATAACCTCCTCGATACCTTCACGCCCGATACGATCAACAAGCTCGGCTATGCGCAGATCTTCAGGCCCGACCCCATCAATAGGAGAAATAACTCCCCCCAAGACGTGATAACGTCCTCTGTATTGCGCTGTATTCTCGATGGCTAACACATCGCCCACATGGCGTACCACACAAATCATCCGGCTCTCACGGCTCGGATTGGCACAAATCGGACATACCTCGGTATCGCTAATGTTGTAGCAATGGCGACAGTAAACGATATGATCACGCATCTCGGTTAGGGCATCAGCAAAAAGGTGTACCTCAGCCTCGCTACGCCCCAATAGGTGTAGCGCCAGCCTAAGGGCACTCTTGCGGCCAATGCCCGGGAGGCTGCTCAGCTGTTCGACGGCACGCTCTACGAGTCGTGAGGGATAAGTTGTCATCCTTACAAACAGTTAGAGCTACCGAGCAGCGCATATACAATACACACTGCACGGTAGCTCCTTGCTTTAGTCTTCGTATTCCTCGTCCTCCTCCTGGAAGGCCGGCTCATCGTGGCCGATCTCCAGTCCCTGGCGGTCGAGGTACTTATAGT